>JBDRGX010000034.1:0-3202 GCA_043817485.1 bacterium | reverse complement strand
AGAAAATTATTTGAGCACAAGAAAAAACATAAAAATAAAAACTAAGAAAAAAAACTAAAAAATGTCAAGAACCATTAATTAATTAATTAATAGATGGATAGAATTCTGTTGTTTAAATTAAAGAAATAATCTTTGAAAGTTATTAAAGATAATATTAGCTAATTCCTCTTGTTCTATTTTTTTTATAAATGCAATTTTTTTAATAGCTTCTGAAATAAAAGCAGGTTCATTCTTCAATCCTTGATATGGAGATAAAAAAGGCGCATCTGTTTCTGTCAAAAGTTGTTGTAATGGAATCATTTCAACCATATCTTGAAATTGTTGACTTTTTACAACATTTGTAGGAATAGAAAAATACCACCCCATTTCAATAGCTTTTTTTATTAATCTTTTTTTTCCACAAAAACAATGCATAACTACTTTTTTCATGTTCTCTTTTTCTAAAATATTTATAACATCTGCTTCAGCTTTTCTAGAATGAACAATAACTGGCAAATTTAATTTTTTGGCTAATTTTAATTGCTTAACAAAGGTTTCCATTTGAAACTTTAAATCTGATTTCTCAGATAAAAAATCTAATCCAATTTCGCCGATTGCAATAATTTTATCTTTATTAGTCTCAATAAATTTTAATTCTTCATCAACATTTTCATTAATATCAGAGTTTGTTTCTCTACTTAACGCATCTGGTGGATATAAACCAATTGCAGCTTTTACAATGTCATATTTCTCTGCAATATCTAATGCTTTTCTGTTAGATTTCATATCCACACCAGCCGTTATTATTGCTTTAACACCGGCATTTTCAGCCCTTTTGATAATTTCATCTAATTCATTCTCAAAATCCTTCCAATCTAGGTGTGCGTGTACGTCTACTAGTATCATTAAAATATTAAAAACCAATAGAGTTTAAAAATCTTTTCACAAAAATTCTTTTTCAACATTTAAACAATCAAAAGTGGGATATTCCGTAACAATTGCAATTTTTACTAATTTAGAAATCTTTTTAAATTCTTTTGCTAATTTATCAACAACAACAGTTGTTGTTAGCAATCTTTTTCTTTTTTCATCTAGCTGATAATATTTTTTTGGAACATTATTTTCTTTTAGAACTGAAATTATCCTTTTTAAATCAGAATTTTGGGTAAAATAAACTGCACCCCTAATCAACATTCCGTCTTCATCAACAACATCATATGCTTTTGCAGCATTTTTTGATCTTTTTTTAATTCTATTTCTTAATTGAACATTATCTTTTAATTTACAAGAGCAATAATGAACATTTAATTTATAATTTTTTGTAAAAATATATTTTAAAAGTTTTTTAGCTAATTCTTCACTACCCTTAATACCATAACTATATTTATCTTTTGCTTTAAACCCTCTCTCGACGAGTTTACAAGCATTTGTATCGCTAATTTCTAGTTCATTTAAATTTAAGAATTTTATTTTAGAAGTATTTTTATCACTATCACAAAGAAAATCAATCATGTTTTTATAATTTTTTTCAATGCCAGGAATTACTGGAACTTCAACACCAATATCCCACTTATATTTTCTTGCAAAATCTATTTTTTTCCAAAATTTAGGATTATAAATATTTAAATGAAATCTAATTTCATCTAAACCTGCATTAAATAATTTTTTTAATTTTATTTCATCAACAAGTTCTAAAGGGGTGTATAAATGAATGTGAAATTTCTTTCCAAACATTTTTTTTAATGCTTTAATAAACTGAACTGTTCGTTCTAATTTCATTAATGGATCGCCACCAGTAATTCCGACACCCTTACTATTACAGGAAGCTATTTCTGAGAACAGATCAGTAATTTGTCGAGATGGCCATTCATTAAAATAAATCACATCTTTATTTTTCTTTTGATCACTAATTGGACAAAAAAAGCAATTTTTGCTACATAAACCAGTGATTAATAAAACTGTTTTTTCACCTTTAACACATTGCTTACATCCATTTGCTAATTCTCCAAGTTTATAAGAGAAATATTTTGTTTTTTGTATTTTTTTTACCATTTTATTTTAAAAAGAATATCAATCTGCGCCACAATAATCATGTCCAGAACAAATTTTAATTTCTTTGTTTTCTTTTTTTATTTTTTCTATTTTTCCTAAACTTTTTTTCATTTCTTCTGATATTGACGTTGGCAAATCTGTTCTTCCAATACATAAATCAATTCCTGTTTCAATATTTCCACCAAAATATGTATCTCCCGTAAATAAAACTTTGTCTTGTTCATACCAAAGACAAATACTACCACGAGTATGACCAGGAGTATTAATAATTCGTAAACCATTCATGTTCACAACTGGCTTTAATTTTTCATTTAAAAATTTCATTCTTGCTAATATCTCAGCATTTAAAACAGTAAGTTCTGGTTCTTCATGAAAATCTTTTATTTCTTGTTTTGATGCAAAAAAATCAGCATTTGGAAACAGATCTGCATTTCCAATGTGGTCATAATGCATATGCGTAAAAATAACCTTTTCTACTTTATCCAAGGCAATTATTTTTGGTAACAGCATCTTCAAAACACTTGATTTAGTTCTATCTCCCGCATCAATAATTATCTTTTGATCAAAATCTAAAAAATATAGATTTGAATCTAAACCCAATTTCCAAATTTTAGTTGAGATCTTTTTGAGCATAAGATATAGTTAAGAATGCTCCTATTTATACTTTTGGCATTTACTAGAAAATCATTAAAACATACCCCATTGTCAAAAACTATATAAATCAAGATAATAGATATTAGATACAATGGAAAAAAGCATACAATCATTAGATGGAACAAATATTTATTATATTCATAAAGAAAATAGTAATCCCCATACTTTAATTTTTTTGCATGGAATTGGTGCTAATTGGACTGTTTGGCATCAAGAAATGGATTTTTTTGCAGAAAAAGGTTATTCTTATATTGTTCCTGATTTAAGAGGACATGGGTTATCAGATTGTCCAGTTGAAAAAGAAAAATATGATATACATAAATTTAGTGAAGATATAAACAATATTTTGAAGAAAGAAAAAATTAAAGAATTTAGTATTATTGGGCATAGTTTAGGTGGCATGATTGCCTTAAATTTTTGTGAAGTATATGAGCAAATGCCTAAATCATTGATACTTCTCGATACCGCACACAGATTTCCTTATGAAAAAAACCATGAATTTAAACTTAGCCCATAC
>JBDRGX010000033.1:0-5035 GCA_043817485.1 bacterium | reverse complement strand
TCAATAAAACCATTTGTAATTTTGTCTTCTATATATTTATTACAAGTTAAATAACAAAATTTATCATTTGCTCCAATAGCTAATTTCAAAGAATTTGAAAAAGATAAAAATTGATATTTTGCATTTAAAGTTGTTTTTTTTATTATTTTTTCTATTTCATTATAATCATTTGAATTAATCTTTAAGCCAATTTCTAATTTAGGAAAAAAACTATAATTATATTTAAGATTATAACTATGAATTCCAGCACTATGATGTTCTTTTCCTAATACATTAGCATTGGGAATCATTATTAAACCAGTACCACCACAATTAGAAATAGAACTTTCTAAACTAATAAAAGATTTATCTTTTTTTAGTTCAGAAGATTTTAAATAAAATATTATAAAAAATAAATTTATAAAAACAAGCACATTTTTTTTCATTTATTTATAATGATTATCTATCGTCAAACTTCTTAAAAATTCACTATTAGTTTTAGTTTGTCTAATTTTTTCAATTAAAAGTTCCATTGATTCTATCGGAGAAAATTCTACTAATACTTTTCTCAAAAGCCATACTTTTTTTAATTCTTCTGGGGTTAAAAGTAAATCTTCTTTACGGGTGCCAGATCTTTCAATGTCTATAGCAGGAAATATTCTTTTATCAACTAATCTTCTATCAAGAATAATTTCCATATTGCCAGTTGCTTTAAATTCTTCAAAAATAACTTCATCCATTTTACTTCCAGTATCAACTAATGCTGTAGCAATAATAGTTAAACTACCTCCTCCTTCTATATTTCTCGCAGAACCAAAAAATTTCTTAGGTCGTTGAAGAGCATTAGCATCTACTCCCCCACTTAAAACTCTACCACTATGAATAGTTATAGTATTATATGCTCGTGCTAAACGAGTAATACTATCCAAAAGAATTACTACATGTTTTTGATGTTCTACTAATCTTTTAGCTTTTTCTATAACCATTTCTGCTATTTGAGTATGTCTTTCTGCAGGTTCATCAAAAGTGGAACTGATTACTTCAGCTTTTACATTTCTTTTCATATCCGTAACTTCTTCGGGCCTTTCATCAATCAATAAAACTATAGGAATAATTTCTGGATGATTATTTGTAATACTATTAGCAATCATTTGTAAAAGAATTGTTTTCCCAGAACGAGGAGGAGCCACTATTAACCCTCTTTGTCCTTTACCAATAGGAGTCAATAAATCCATTATACGAGTTGAAAGTTCTTCTGAATTTTTTTCTAATTTAATTTTTTCTTGTGGATAAAGAGGAATTAAATTATCAAATAAAATTTTTTCTCTACTTTTTTCTGGATTTTCAAAATTTATAGATTCTATTTTTAATAAAGCAAAATATTTTTCTCCTTCCTTTGGAGGTCTTATTTGCCCATAAACAGTATCACCTTTTTTAATATCAAATCTTTTAATTTGAGAAGGAGATACATAAATATCATCTTGGCTTGGTAAATAATTATAATCAGATGATCTTAGAAACCCAAATCCATCAGGTAATATTTCTAAAACACCTTCTCCAAATACATTTCCATTTTTTTCAATTTGTGCTTCTAATATTTTAAATATTAGTTCTTGTTTCAACATAACACTTGTTCCTGAAATCCCTAATTGATGAGATAATTCAGTAAGTTCTGTAATATTTTTTCTTTTTAAACTTACAATTTCCATGTACTTTTTTCCTTTCTTTTATTTAATTTGGAAAAATGATTATAATTTTTTAAAAAATTACTTATTTATAAATAATATTTTTTAAAATAATTTTGTGGTTAGATGAATTAATATTGAAATACAAATTTTTTCTTTTTTATTAAGGAAGTAATTTCAATCTGTGGAATTTGAGAAAAGTCATTTTGTTTTAAAGAAAATCGTATTTTTTTAATAAGTTCTTCGCGAGTTATTTTGCCTTTGTTTTCTCTTATATGTTTGCAAAAATAATAAGTAAATGCTCCATTATAAGCATTATCAATAAAAGCATCAGCAGATGTTTGATTGTCTTTACATGCTGTCCAAAGAATATGATTAAGTTTTTTTTGTTCTTTTTTAAGTCCAATTTTTTTAACTTTTAAATTTTCTTCTTTTCTACATAAAATATCTATAGGAGGTTGTAAAAATTTAATTTTTATATTTTTGTTTGGAATAAAATCTCTTGTTCCAGTACCTGAATTACAAGTATCTAAAATTATTTCTAAATGAACTCCTTTTGCTAAATTTTGGAAAATATTATAAAGATCATCATCTAAAATTAATCCTCCATCCCAATTAACATCATAAGGACAAATTGCTTCATCTAAGTAATCTTTTAATTCATCTCCTTCTCTATCTCTTATTTGAGTACCATGTCCAGAAAAGTGAAAAATTAAAATATCTTCTTTTTTTGCATCTTTTAAAAGCCATTTTAATCTGGTTAATATATTTAATTTTGTAGAACGAAAATTAGTTAAAACTCTAATATTAGAAACAGTAAAATCAAAGTATTTTAAAAGAATATCTCTCATATTGAGAACATCATTTACACAACCATTAAGATCATTTACTTGTTTATAATCATTAATTCCTACTAATAAAGCTTTTTTTGCCATATAAAAAATCCTTTTTTATTAAATTTTGTGCCCCAAAAATATAGTTTTTTATTAAAATAATTTGGAGTTAAAATAATAAATACTTTGCAAAAAAATATCTTGCAGATTAATGCGAGGAGTTTCATTTTTTAAAAATTGAATAAATAATAAAGTTTATAATATTTTTTTATAGAATTGTTATCAGATTTATTTGTTATTTAAAATTAAATAATTTGAAATGAAAATATATTTGGAAAGTTTTCATTTTTATAATTAAAAGTGTTTTAATATTTATTTAAAATATTATTTTTTGTCAATATATTTAATTAAAATTTTGAAAATTGAGTTTTAATTTTTTTAAAAAAAATCTACAATTTTTCTTCATATTATAATTATTGACAAAATAAATAAAAATTATTATAAACAAAAAAATTTTAAATGGAGGTATTTTTGATTCACAATTATTTAGTTTCTTTTAACACAAAAGATTTACCTTATATTTCTACTGATATTTTAATAATTGGTAGTGGAATTGCAGCACTTTGTGCAGCTATTGAAGCAGCAAAATATGGAAATGTTATTGTCGCAACTAAAGCTAATTTAAAAGATTGTAATACAGAATTAGCTCAAGGTGGTATTGCTGTTGTTCTTAATGAAAAAGATAGTATAGAAAGTCATATTAAAGATACTTTAGAAATTGGTTGTGGTTTATGTAATAAAAAATCTGTTGAAATTTTAGTTAATGAAGGTCCTGTTAAGGTAAAAAAATTAATTCATTGGGGAACTAATTTTGATATGCAAGATAAAAAACTTAATTTTACTCAAGAAGCAGGACATAATCAAAAAAGAGTAATTCATGCTAAAGGAGATGCTACTGGAAAAGAAGTGGAAAGAGTATTAGTTGAAAAAATAAAAAAGTGTCAGCAGATTAAAATATTAGAAAATACATTTGTTATAGATTTATTACATTATGAAAAAATTTGTTATGGAGCAATTATTTTTAAAGATAAAAAAAAGATGTTAATTAAAGCAAAAAAAACTATTTTATCTACTGGAGGCATTGGTCAAATTTATAGAGAAAGTACTAATTCGCCTGTAATTACTGGAGATGGAATGGCTATGGCTTATAGATCTGGTGCAAATCTTTTAGATATGGAATTTGTTCAATTTCATCCAACTACTTTATATATTGCTGGTGCTTCAAGAATTTTAATTTCTGAAGCAGTAAGAGGCGAGGGTGGGATTTTAAAAAATAAATATGGTGAACGATTTATGCCTTCATATCATCCAAAAGCAGAACTTGCTCCAAGAGATATAACTTCAAGAGCAATTTTAGAAGAAATGAAAAAAACTAATGATACACAAGTTTATTTAGATTTAACTTCTTTTAAAAAACAATTTTTCCAAAAACGATTTCCTTATATAAGTAAAGTATGTGCTTCTTTTAATATAAACATAGAAAAAGATTTTATTCCAGTTTGTCCAACAGCTCATTATATGATAGGCGGAATAAAAACAGATTTTTATGGAAAAACAAATATTGAAAATTTATTTGCTTGTGGGGAAGTTAGTTGTAATGGAATACATGGAGCTAATAGATTAGCAAGTAATTCTTTATTAGAAGGGTTAGTTTTTGGAGAAAGAACTGGAAGTATGGCTGGAAGTAATTTAAAAAGAAATATAAAAATTAACTTTTCTATTTCTTTAAAATTAGAAAAATATAAAAAAATTAATTTAGAAGATTTAAAAAATTCTTTAAAAAGTTTAATGTGGAAAAATGTAGGAATTGAAAAAGAAAAAAAAATACTTGAACAAGCAGAAAAAAAAATAAATTTTTGGACTAATTATGTTTTAAATATGGAATTAAAAAATCAACAAGGTTGGGAATTACAAAATATGCTTACAATATCTTCATTAATTCAAAAAGCTGCTTATATAAGAGAAGAAACAAGAGGTGTTCATTATAGAAAAGATTTCTCAAAAAAAAATGATGAAAAATGGTTAATTCATCTACAACAAAACAAAGAACTTAAAATAAGAAAGGAAAAAATATGCTTTTAAATAAAAAGATACAACAAATAAGTCCATCTTCTACTTTACAGATAGAAGCAAAAGCAAAACAAATGAAAGCTCAAGGTGTAAATATAATTAGCTTGAGTGCTGGAGAACCAGATTTTGATACCCCAGATGAAATAAAAAATAAAGCTAAACTTTCTATTGATCAAGGTTTCACTAAATATACTCCATCATCTGGAATTTTAGAATTAAAAAATGCTATTTGTGAAAAATTTAAAAAAGAAAATAATTTAGATTATTCTTCTTCAGAGATTATTGTTAGTTGCGGTGCTAAACATTGTTTATACAATATTTTTCAAGTTTTATGCGATGAAGGTGATGAAGTAATTTTACCATCTCCTTATTGGGTAAGTTATTTTGAACAAATAAAACTTGCTAGTG
>JBDRGX010000032.1:0-14321 GCA_043817485.1 bacterium | reverse complement strand
TCCTATAAACTCAATAAAAAAATAGAAAGTTTTTTAAACCAACGAGAATATGTGAAAATATGTTAATTTTTCAATCTAAAAAATTAACATTTTCACGTAGTAAAAAATTAACATATTGACAAAGTAACAACAGAAAAAAATGATTTGTTTTAATATTTAATAATTAAAACAATAACTTATTTTGCTAAAAAAGTTATTGTTTTCCCCATGGTTTCCAAAGTTCTTTTATTTTACGATAATATTTTTCTTCTAAATAAGAAATATTTTGATACTTATTTAAAAGAATGGCTAAACTATTTAATTGAGAAATAACAACAATACTTATTCCTATTAATAATAATCCAAGAACAGTAAAACTCGTAAATAAAAGAATAGCTACATTTTGCATCCAAATACAAAAAGTAAAAAAGAAATTATTTAAACTTAAATAGATAGCATATTTAAAAATATTTTTCATTGTAAAATTCAAAGTCATTAAAGGAAATGTATAATTTTGAATAAAAATAAAAAAACATATAACAAATAAATTAATTATTGAAATGAATTTATTTATTCCAACAGAAGTTTGAAAAAATTGAAAATTTATTTTAAATAAGAAAAAGGCAAAAAAGTAAATTAAAAATAAAAAAATACTTTTCCAAAAATATTTTTTAAAATTTTCAATAAAAAATTTAATTTGAATATTTTTTTCTTCTTTAATTAACAATCTAATATTATAAAATAAAATACCAGTAATAGGATATTCAATAAGAAGAAAATTAGTAGTTTTTAGTAATATATTTTTATTTAAAAGTAATAAAAAAAAACAAGGAAAAAAAAGAAAACTCCAAAAAAAATTAAAACAAATAGATGTTCCTAAATTATCATAAATATCAAAAAAACATTTTCTAAAGTGAAGTTTCAATAAAAATAATTGTTCTTGAATAATTGTCAAAAATAACTCCTTATACAAAGTTGCCATCAAAAATAAAATGTTGCAAACTATCCAAATTCGAAATATGAAATAAAAAGAAAATTTCGAAATACGAAACAAATCCAAATGACCAAAATATAAATATTCTAAACAAAATCTGTTTTGTTCATTTGGGTTTAAAATTTATTTCGAATTTTGTGCTACAAATTTTCTTTTTTTTATTGTTTCAATATTCAAATTTAATTATTACTATTCCTTTAAATGCGACTTGATATTAAATAAAAAACCTACTATATTATAAATATAGCAGGTTTTTTAAAAATTATTTTCTATCTATTTTTTTGAACCAGCAATAATACTTTTTAAAGATTTGCCAGCACTAAATTTAGGAACTTTTTTTGCAGGAATTTTCATTTTTTCACGAGTAGATGGATTGATACCAACTCGAGCTGCTCTTTTAACTACTTTAAATGTTCCAAAACCAACAAGTGTTACAGAATCACCTTTTTTTAAAGCATTGGTAATAGCTTCAAGCGTTGCATTTAATGAGTCTTCTGCTTGTTTTTTAGTAATTCCAATAGCTCCAATTTTTTCTACTAATTCAGATTTATTCATAATCTTAATACCTCCTTAGTTTTATCCCACAAAAAATATGGAATAATAAATTTAAATTTCAAAAGTGCCGAGACCCAGAATTGAACTGGGGACGCAGGGATTTTCAGTCCCTCGCTCTACCTACTGAGCTATCTCGGCAAAATTAATTAAATTTTCTTTTTCTTATGTCTATTAGCTCTTTTTCTTTTTTTTCTTTTATGTGTATTTATTTTATGCTTTTTTCTTTTTCGTCCACAAGGCATTTTTTAAAACCCTCCTAAAAATTAATTTATCTACAAAAAATAATTATTGCTTTTTCTATAACTTTTTTTTTTTTTGTCAATAAACTTAACTAAAAAATTTTAATTTTTATTTTTCATTTTAAAAATTTTAAAAAAATTATTTTGTTTTATTTCATTTTAGTAAAATTATTTTAGATATTTTTTCCAAAAAAACTTAATAAATTTGAAATTTTTTTTTATTTTCTGTTTTCCAAGTGAATCAAAAAATTAAAAATCTAATGAATGTAAGAATATTGTAAAAGGAAAAGTATATGGTATACAAAAAATTAAAGTTTATGAAAAAAAATATTTTAAAAAAATAAGAGAAATTAGTAAAAATAAAAATAGATAAAAAATATTTTAAAAAATAAAATAATATGCTATAATCTCTCAGAAAAGAGAGAAAAATGGTGGTTCCCATATGGGGTCATCAACCAACTAACAATTTTTAAAAAAATCTTGACAAAAAAACTATATATTGTATCTATTTTAATTCCAATGCCCAATATCAAGTATATTTATAAAAATTTTTATAAATAAAAACAACGGAGAAAACTAAATGATTAAAGCAAAAAATATGAATAACTCATTTACTCTTATTCATAAAAGAGATGGTCGAATTATTGAGTTTGATCGAAAAAAAATTACTAATGCAATTTTTGCAGCTGCTAAATCTGTAGGTGGAGAAAATATACAAAAATCAGAAGAATTAACAGATATGGTTATTCAATATTTGTATAGCAAATATAATGATTATATTCCAAATGTAGAAGAAATTCAAGATGCAATAGAAAAAGTTTTAATTGAAACAGGTCATGCAAAAACAGCTAAATCATTTATACTTTATAGAAATAACAGAAATAATTTACGAAATACAAAAGATAATACCAAAAAAAAATCTCTTGAAAAAACAGATATTACAGATTTTTCACTTTTTGTAAGAAAGAATGAAGGTATTGCCGAATGGAATAGAAATAGAATTATAGATGTTTTAATTAAAGAAGCTAATATTCCTTCTGAATTAGCTACACAAATAAGCTTAGAAGTAGAAAAACAAATTATAAAATCAAATATTAAAGTAATTACTTCTTCTTTAATTAGAGAATTGGTTGATGTTAAATTAATAGAATATGGTTTAGAAGAAGCAAGAAAAAAACATACTCGTTTAGGTGTTCCTCTTTATGATGTAGAGCAAATTATTTTTGATGCTAATAAAGAAAATGCAAATATTCCTCATAATCCAGAAGCCATTAATATGACTTTAGCAGAAGCCATAAATAAACAATATGCTTTAATAAAAGTTTTTTCTCAAGATGTTGCAGATGCTCATATTAAGGGCGATATTCATATTCATGACTTAGGTTTTATTTCAAGACCTTATTGTTCTGGACAATCATTAGAGTTTATTAAAAAATTTGGTTTAACTATGCCTAATTCCTTATCTATTACTAAACCAGCCAAACATCCTGAAACTTTGTTGGCTCATATGGTTAAATTTTCAGCAGCTCTTCAAGGACATTTTGCTGGAGCTATTGGATGGGATGCTGTAAATATTTTTTTTGCACCTTTTTTAGTAGGTCTTTCAGATAGAGATTTAAAACAATTAGCTCAAATGTTAATTTTTGAATATTCTCAGCAATCAGTAGCAAGAGGTGGACAAGCAATTTTTTCAGACATCAATTTATATTGGGAAATTCCTAAACATTTTGAAAATACATTAGCAATTGGGCCAGGAGGTGAATATACTGGAAAATGTTATAAAGATTATGCTAATGAATCAAGAAAATTTCTTTGGGCATTGTTTGATGTTTATAAAGAAGGTGATGCATCTGGAAGACCTTTTTTCTTTCCTAAACCATTAGTTCATATTACTGAAAAGTTTTTTAAAACTCCAGGACATCAAGATTTTCTTCTTCATATTTCAGAGGTAGCAAGTGAAAAAGGAAATACTTATTTTGTTTTTGATCGTGGTGAAACAATGAAAGTAAGTGAATGTTGTAGATTAAGTTTTAAATTAGAACAATCTGATATTGAAGATGCAAAAACTCCTTGGAATATGAGATTTTGTGCTTTACAAAATGTTACTTTAAATTTACCTCGAGTTGCTTATATTGCAAATCATGATGAACAAAAACTATTTCAAAAATTAGATGAATATTTAGAATTATCTGTTAAAGCACATATACAAAAGAAAAGGTTTATTGAAAAATTACTTTTATTAGAAGATAAAGGGCCTTTAGCACTTTTAGCAGCAAAACATGAAGGAAAAAGATATATTAGAATGGAAAAAGCAAGTTTTCTTATTGGAATTCTCGGATTAAATGAAATGGTTGAGTATCATTTAGGAAAAGAATTACATGCTTCAAAAGAAATGTTAAAATTTGGAATAAAAATTATTGCTTACATTAATTTGGCTTTAAAAAAATTATCAGAAAAATATAAAATGAAATTTGTTTTAGAGCAAACTCCAGCAGAAAGTACTGCTTATCGTTTAGCTAAATTAGATTTAGAATATTTTACAGAACAAAGTAAACCAATTATAAAAGGTGATATGAAAACTGAGAATATATATTATACTAATTCTACTTATCTAAATATTTCTCATCCAATTTCTCCAATTGAAAGAATACAAACAGAAGGAATTTTTCATCCATTAATAGAAGCTGGAGCTCTTTCGCATATTTGGATTGCAGATAGTCGTCCAGATGCAGGATCTATAGCTGATTTTGTAACTAAAACTTTTAAAAATACTCAAAATGCTCAAATTGCTTTTTCTCCAGAATTTACTTCTTGTAATAGTTGTTTTAAATTAATGCGTGGATTAAAAGAAGTTTGTGAATATTGTAATTCTGATAAAGTAGATGGAATTACTCGAATTACTGGATATTTTTCTAAAATATCTGGTTGGAATAAAGGTAAAAAAGGCGAGTTGAATGATAGATATAGAACTAATTTATCTTAAATTACTGTAAAAAAATGTTTTTCATTTACCTTGAACCGACGATTTAAATCATCGGTTCATCATATACAAAATTTAAAATTAATTATATTAAATTATATTTTTTTAATACATTTTCTAATTTCGTTATATTTTCAGTTTCCATTTTACATAATGGTAATCGTATTTCATCAGAAATTTTTTTCATTAAAAACATTGCAGTTTTAACTGGAATAGGATTTGTTTCAAAAAACATAGAATTACATAAAGGTAAAAACTTATAAAAGATTTCTTGTGCTTTTTGAATATTTCCTTTTTCCCAATTTTCAATCATATCATGAATTTCTTGTGGAATTATATTAGCAACTACTGAAATAACACCTTTACCTCCTAATGCCAATAAAGGTAAAGTCATATTATCATCCCCAGAAAAAACAACAAAATTTTTTGGACAAATTGAAATTACTTCTGCTACTTGAGAAATACTTCCAGATGCTTCTTTTATTCCAACAATATTTTTTATTTGAGAGAGTTTAGCAACTGTTTCTGGAATCATATTAATACCAGTACGACCTGGAATATTATAAAGAATAATTGGAATATCTACTTCTTCAGCAATTTTTTTATAATGTTCATAAAGTCCTTTTTGAGTAGGTTTATTATAATAAGGAACTACTATTAAAGCACCATCACAACCAATTTTTTTAGCAAACTTAGTTAAAGTAATCGCTTCCTTTGTATTATTACCACCAGTTCCAGCAATTACTGGGATTTTTTTATTTACAGCTTGTACAACTATTTCAATAACTCTTTCATGTTCTTCAAAAGAAAGAGTTGGAGATTCTCCAGTAGTGCCACAAGGAACAATTCCATCTGTTTTATTTTCAAGATGAAAATTAACTAAATTCTTAATTTTTTCTTCATCAATTTTTTCTTGATTAAAAGGCGTAACTAAAGCAACCATTGATCCTTTAAACATAATTTTATCTCCTATTTTTTAAATTTATATTATAATTTGTCCTTCATAAATTATTTCTGCTTGTCCTTCTAAATAAACATTAATATAAGTATTTTTTTCTTTTTCAAAATATACTTTTAAAATATCTCCACCAAAAGTATGAACTTTTACTGGAGAATTAATATATTTCAAAACATCCGAAATAATAACACTTGCAACTATTCCAGTACCACAAGATAATGTTTCATTTTCTACTCCTCTTTCATAAGTTCGAATATATAAAGTATGTTCATCTTTAACTGTAATAAAATTTACATTAGTTCCATTTGGTTGAAATTTTTGATGATAACGAACAAATTTTCCTAATTCAATTACATTTGTTTCTTGAAGATTATTTGTTAAAATAACTGTATGAGGAACACCAGTATTTACAAAAGAAACTTTTAGATCTTTTTTCAATTTTATTTCTGGAATTATATTTTGAGGAGAAGTCATTTTTAATTTAATTAATTTATTTTTAATTTCTGCTTGCAAAATACCAGCTTTTGTTACAAAAGAAACTTTATCTTTAATAAGAAGATTTTTTTTTAACCAAAAAACAAAACATCGAGCCCCATTTCCACACATTTCTACTTCATTTCCATCGGGATTAAATATTCTCATTTTAAATTCATCTGTTTTTGTTTTTTCTAATAAAATTATGCCATCAGCACCAATACCTCTTTTTCTTTCACAAAGTTTTTTAATAAAAGATGCATCAATCAATTTTTTTATTTTTTTTCTATTATCAAAAATAATAAAATCATTTCCTGTTCCAGACATTTTAGTAAAATTTATCTTCATTTTTTTAAACTCCATAATTATTCAAATAATTGAATATTGTTGATTTGTATATTTTTTTTAAATCAAATTACATTAAAAAATTACACGCAATTTACTGCAAAAATAAATTGTCGTTAAAAATAATAAATATTTTGATAAAAAAAATTCAGTTTATTTTGTAAAAAGCTTCATTTGTTAAAAATTTATTTGTGAGTGCCAATTACTCCTTCATTTATGCAGGGAAATTTTATTTTATAATTTTTATTCTTGTTGGAGGCCAATATACTAAAAAAGCTTTTCCTTTAAGATAACTTTTTGGCAAAAAGCCCCAACCACGACTATCATAACTATTATCTCTATTATCTCCCATTACAAAATAACAATTTTGAGGAACAATTACAGGCCCAAAATAATCTCTCCATCCGTATCCCTGAGATTCAATATAAGAATCTTTATTAACTTTATAAGGTTCGTCAATATATTGATCATTAACTAAAACTCTTTTTTTTCTTACTTCTATTTTATCTCCAGGTAGACCTATAAGTCTTTTAATATAATCTTTTTGTGGCTCATGAGGAGCTTTAAAAATAACAATATCACCTCTTTTCGGCTCAATAATTTTATATTTGAACTTATTTGCCATAATGTAATCATTTACTAAAAGAGTATCTAACATTGAACCCGTAGGAATTTTGAAAACTTGAATAACAAATGTTCTTACAATCATAGCTAAAGCTAAAGAAATAGCAATTGTTTCTATCCAATCTCTAACAACACTCTTTTTTTTCTTTTTTTCTGACATCATTATCCTTTCTTAAAATTTTTCTATTGAATTATTTACATTAATTTTAGATTTTTAAAAACTTGTTGTTTCAAGTATTTCTTTTAATTTATTTAAAAATTTTGCACCAACATCACCGTCAATAACACGATGATCGCAACATAAACTTAAATTCATTATTTGAGCAATTTTTATTTCATCATTGATTACAACAGGTCTTTTTTTAATACTACTTATCCCTAAAATAGCTGATTCTGGAACTTGAATAATAGGTAAAAAATTTGTAATATCAAACATTCCTAAATTGCTAATAGTAAAAGAACCTCCAGAAATTTCATCTGGTAATAATTTTTTATTTTTTGCTTTTTCAATTAACTTTTGAGTTTCTTTTCCTATTTCTTCAAGCCCTTTTTTATCTGCATTTTTAATTACTGGAACTATTAAACCTTCAGAAAGAGCAACAGCCAATCCAATATTAATTTCTGAATGATTAATAATTTCTTGCGAAGAAAATGATGAATTTATTTTAGGATGTTCTTTCAAAGCCAAGCCCAATGCTTTAATTATAAAATCATTAAAAGATAATTTTATAATTTTTGCAATAAAATTTTCTCTTAAAACAATAATTTTTTCCATATTTACTTCAGTAAAAAGATAAAAATGTGGAACAGTAGTTTTGCTTTTCGTCATTTTTTCTGCAATTATTTTTCTCATAGAAGTCAGAGAAGAAAAAGAGATCTGACTTTTTTTAGTATAATTTTCTACATCTCCTATAGTAATTCTTTCACTTGTTCCTTTAATTAAGTTTATATCTATATTTAATTCTTTTGCCCTTCTTTTCGCTGCTGGAGAAATTTTGATTCTTTCATCCAAATTTTCAGCTGTTTTTTTTTCTTCTTTTTGCTCTTCTTTTATAACTTCTTCTTTATTTTCATTTAAAAGCATATTTTCTTTTATAATATCTTCTATATTTGGAAGAGAATCTTCTTTATCTCCAATCAAAGCAATAGTAGATAATATTGGCAAAGTTTCATTTTCAAAATGAATTATTTTTTTTAAAATACCTTTATAAAAAGATTCTACTTCTACTGTGGCTTTATCTGTAGTAATTTCTAAAAGAATATCACCTTTTTCTATAATATCACCTTCTTTTTTTAACCATTTTTCTATTTTTGCTTCTACAACTGTTTGTCCTAATTGTGGTAAAAAAACTTTTTGAATCATTTTTATTTCTCCTAAAGCATTTCTCTGATTGCTTTCATAATATCATTTTTATTAGGAATAGCTGCATTTTCTAATGGTTCACTCATTGGAATAGGAACATCAGCACCAGCTATTCTTTTAATTGGAGCATCAAGATAATCAAATGCTTGTTCTACAATTCTCATTCCTATTTCTGCACCAATACCACCGCTTTTACAACCTTCTTCAACAATAATTACTTTATTAGTTTTTTTAACTGAAGAAAGAATAGTATCCATATCTAAAGGTTGAAGAGTCCGAGGATCAATTACTTCTACAGAAATACCTTCTTTTTCTAATTCATTTGCTGCTTCTAAAGAATAAATAGTAGAACGAGAATGAGCAATAATAGTTATATCATTTCCAATTTTTTTAACATCAGCTTTTCCAATAGGAATTGTATATTCTCCTTCTGGAACTTCACCTTTATTATTATATATACTTTTATGTTCTATGAAAAGTATTGGATTATCATTTCTAATAGCAGATTTCAAAAGTCCTTTTGCATCATAGGGAGTTGATGGCATAATAACATAAATTCCTGGAACATGTAAAAACCATGATTCTAAACTTTGAGAATGATGAGCTGCAATACATCTTCCAGCACCTCCCTGTGTTCTTATTACCATTGGAACTTTAGCTTTTCCACCAAACATATATCTTATTTTAGCTGCTTGATTACAAAATTGATCCATTGCTAAAGTCATAAAATCAATATACATTATTTCAGCAACTGGTCGCATACCAGTCATTGCAGCACCAATAGCGGCTCCTACAATTACTTGCTCTGAAATAGCAGTATCTCTTACTCTTTCATCTCCAAATTCTTCCCATAATCCTTTAGTAGCACCATAAGCACCACCATAAATAGCAATATCTTCACCTAATAAAAAAACTTTTTCATCTCTTATCATTTCTTCTCTTAAAGCTTCTACAATAGCTTCTCTATAAGTAATTGTACGCATTAAACCTCCTTTATCTACAAAAATTTTTCAAAAAGTTTTCATCAATTTCACATAAACTATTTAATACTAAATCTGCATTAAAAAAATTTTCATTTTTATTAAATTTATTAGGAATAGCAATACATTTCATTCCAGCTTTTTTAGCTGATTCTATTCCTGGAATTGTATCTTCTAAAGCTAAACATTGATTTGGATTTAAATTTAATTTTTTAGCTGCAAGTAAATAAATTTCTGGATCTGGTTTACTTTTTTTAACTTCATTTCTTGAAACAATTATTTCAAAAAAAGAAGCAATATTTAATTTTTCAAGAATTATATCTATCCAACATCTTTGAGAAGAAGAAGCAAGAGCTATTTGAAATTGCATTTTTTTTAATAAATTAAGTAATTCAATTAATCCCGATAATGGCTCAAGAATGGCATTTGTTAAAAGTTCTTTATATATTTTTTCTCTTTGATCTAAAATTTCTAAAACACTTTCTTTTAAATCAAGATCTTTTTTGAAAATAGTCATTCCATCAATAGCATCTCTTCCCATAATTTGATATCTTGTTTTTTGTGAAATTTTTTTTCTTTTTTGATATGCAATTTCAGTTAAAGCTTGACCATATAAAGATTCTGTTTCAACCATTAACCCATCCATATCAAAAACAAAAGATTTTATTTCCATAACTCTCCTTAAAAATATTTAAAACTTAATTCATTGCCATTTTTTATTAACTTGTCAACTTTTAAAAATAATTTTTTAAAAAATAAAAAAATAATTTGCAATTTATTAAAATATCTTATAATTTACAAATATTATGAAAAATTATTTAGAAGATTTTTTAAATTATCTTTCTGTTGAAAGAGGACTTGCAAATAATACAATTATTGCTTATAAAAGAGATTTAACTAAATATTTGGATTTTTTAAAAAAAATAAATTCAGATATTTCTATTGTAAATAAAGAAATATTACATTCATATTTAGAATTTTTGCAAAAACATGGATTGAAAGCTAATTCTATTGCCAGAGCAATAATCGCTATTAAAGTTTTTCATCGTTTTTTAACTCGTGAAAAAATTTTAAAAGAAGATATTACTGCTAATATTATTTCTCCAAGAGTATGGAAAAGTCTACCAGATGTTTTAACTATTCAAGAAATAGAAAAACTTTTTAGTACTCCTAAAATTGATACTATTATAGGAAGAAGAGATTTGGCTATGTTCGAAATGCTTTATGGTTCTGGAATCCGTATTTCAGAACTTATTTTTTTAAAATTAAATGATATAAACCAAAATATTGGCTATATACGGTGTTTTGGCAAAGGAAGTAAAGAAAGAATTGTTCCTATTGGTAAAAAAACATTAGAATCTCTTAATTTGTATTTAACTAATTCTCGACAAAAATTGTTGAAAAATAAACAAAATTCATATTTATTTCTTAACTATCATGGAAATAAATTAACAAGACAAGGAACATGGAAAATACTTAAAGGATATATTAAATTTACTTCTATTAAAAAAAATTTTACTCCTCATACTTTACGACATTCTTTTGCAACACATCTTTTAGAAAGAGGTGCAGATTTACGAATAGTTCAAGAAATGTTAGGACATAGTAGTATTGCTACTACTCAAATTTACACTCATATTAATAAAGAACGGCTTAAAGAAATTCATTCTAAATATCATCCAAGAAAATAACATTTTTTTAAACAAAATGCTATAATAATATCACCCTTTCAGGGTTAAGATTTTTTTTTGGGTTCTTTCATATTCTGTATTTAGTCCTAAAGGGTTGTATTATTGTAGCATATATTGACACAATCCAAATTTAATCCCGAAGGGATGACATTATTGTAGCATACATTGACACAATCCAAATTTAATCCCGAAGGGATGACATTATTGTAGGAACATTATTCATTATGGCAAATAAAAATAATTCATGATAATTTTAAATAAAAACTTGACAAAACACTTAATTTTTCAATATATTTACATTAAATCGCAATCAAAAATAAAATATTGCAAACTACCAAAATTGTATTTGTTTTGAATTTTAATATTCGAATTTTTTTAGGAGGTGAAGAAGAGGATTCCACCCCCTACCCCCGCCAGCGGGGGACATTAGGAACAGATTGATAAAGGAATAGAAAAAGGAAACCCTACCCCCGCCAGCGGGGGACATTAGAATAACCATTTATTTTCAAAAATGGAACAGTAAATAACAATTGAAAATGTAAAATTGAAAATTATAGTCTTTGACAATTCAATAGCAATAGAGCACCAGTCACCAGAACACCAGGAAAAAAGAACACCAGAGTAGATTCCATTTCTAATTTCCAATTTAATTTTTTTCATTGTTTCGTATTTCGAATTTTCTTTATTATTTTGGTCATTTAAAAACAAGGAGATTATAAAATGCGTAAAATATTTGTATTTTTTGTAATTATTTTTTTTTCAATGTTATCTATTTTTTTGCAAGCACAAGTTGTTATTGATCAGGTTCAAAATGCTCAAATTTCTCCTTCTGTATATGGTACTAATAGAAATATTGTAATTACGAGCACTGAAACTATTGTAGCTTTTTATTGTTGGCCAGGAACATCTCAATCTGGATTGAATTATAAAGTTTCTACTAATGGAGGAACCAGTTGGAATACTGCTGTTCAACTTTCTAATGAATGGTATAACTATCATTCTCATCAAATAATAGATTCTAATAATCATATTTATGTAGTTTATGAAAAAAATCAAGGGCAAGTTTGCTTTAGAAAATTAACTTATAATGGAGATAATACTTGGTCAACTGGAACTGAATATGAAGTTCAAGCAACACAAAGTGAAAAAGCTAATCCTTGCATTTATAGAGAGCCAGGTGGTAGACTTTGGATTGCTTATCGTTTCTATGTAGGTGCATCAGAAAGACATATTTATGCTAAATATAGTGATAATGATGGAGTTAATTGGTCATCTGCTTATGATTTAGTTACTTTTACAAGAGGTAGTACTGATATTGGTGAACAAATTTTGCTTTTGTCAAAAGGAGGAACATATCCTGCTTGTTTTTTTGGATATTATGAACCTACTAGATGGAGTTATTGGAATGGAACAAGTTGGTCAACAGCAGCTGAAATAATACCAGGAAGTGCTTATACATATTCAAATCTTGGAGGTCTTAATACTTCAAATAATAACATACACTTGACTTACAATGCAAGTGATCGTGTTTATCATGTATTTTATAATAATGCAACTGAAACTTGGAGCTCAATTACTTTACTTGCAGATGTAGGAACAAATGACACAAAATATAATAATAATCTTACTTCAGACGGAGTTTTAATTTGGTGTTATTATGTAGATATCAATGAAATTGTTTATAGAAAACAATATAAAGATGGTGTTTGGGACACTAATCCATCAACTATTTTAAATGATGGATTAGTAAATTATAATCTTCGTAATCCAATAAGAATTTCTCCAACAGCTTCAAGAGTTCCATTAATGTATTCTGTTGATAATGCAACTACAGATTATGTTAAATATTTTGCAGATGATGCTTATTGTAAATGGGTTTATCCTGCAACAGGTAGTATACAACCAGTATATTCTTCTGCTCGTGCTTTGCAAGGAACAGTATATGTAGGAACAGATACTAATGGAACTAGTGTTAAAGGAAGAATTTATGCTTTAAATGGTGTTGATGGAACTTTAAAATGGAGTTATGAAAATTCAACAGCTTCTTATTATTATAATATTAGAACTTCTTGTGCTGTTTATAAAGAAGATGGAACTAATCAAAATATTATTATTTTTGGAGATGATAATGGACGATTATATAAAATTAGAGATAATGGAACTTCTGCTACAGAATTATGGGTTGTTACTTTATCAAGCGGTAATTCAATTCGATCTTCTCCTATTATAAATAGTACTAAAAATAAAATTTTTGTTGGTTGTAATGATGGATTTGTTTATGGAGTAGATGCAAATGGTTCCGCTCTTTCTAATTGGCCTGTAAGTATAGGAGAACCTGTACAATCTACACCTGGAATATATGTAGCAGATGATTATTTATACATTGGTGCAGATACTGGAAAAGTATATAAAATTGCAATAGCAACAGGTACAATTACAGCATCTTATCCTACAAGTCCTGGAACAGAGGAAATTAAATCTCCAATATTTATTTACTATAATGGAAGTATTGCTAATTTATATTATGGAGTAAAAAATGGAACTGTAAGTTCTAATCGTGGATTAATGGCTTTAAATGCAGATACTTTTGCTTTTCGTGGAAATTATGATGCAGGTGGTGCTTTTAATATAGAAGGAAGTGTTACTTCTCTTCATACTAAATTTGGGGATATTAATAATAAAATTTTTTTTGGTCGTCAAGACACAAATATTTTTTATTCTATTAATGACGATGGAACAACAGGCTCTCCTTTAACACTTTCATCAAGTCATACTGTAGATGGAGCAGCATCGGGAATAATTTATTCTGCGCCGATAATATTAAATAGTTATGTTTATTTTGGAACTAATGCTGGAGATTTTTATTCTTTATCAGCAACAAATTTAGCATCTGTTAAATCTGGATTTCCAAAATCAAATGCTTCATCGGGATTTCAAGTTTCACCAGGATATGACAGACAAAATGCTGTTTTTGTTATATCTTCTACAGATGGACATATTTATGCTTATCAACCATAGTTAGACTAAGTTGCATTTAAAATGATAATAAGGCGGCAAGGAGAAGGCGACGAAAATGTATGAAATAATACATTGGAGGAGCCAACGACAAAGCCAACACAATTAGCATTTAAATGAGACT
>JBDRGX010000031.1:0-12688 GCA_043817485.1 bacterium | reverse complement strand
AAAAGTATGTTTATTGGCTTCAATAGATTTTTTAGCTAAATCATATTGGAGATGTGGAACTGTAGCAATAAAAATTAAATCTATATCAGGATCATTTAGCATTTCATCATAATTAGTAGTTAATTTTTTAGGATGGTAAAGATTATTACAACGATCTAATCTTTCTTCATTTAAATCACAAAGCATTTCAAAAGAACAATTTGAATTATGGACAACAGATGGCATATGATGTGTCATATTTAAAGGGCCTGCTCCTAAAACACCTACCCCAATATTTTTTTTATTCATCGTGTTTCTCCTTTTTAATGTTTATAATTTCGCCATTTGATAAAATAAAATCTATGGTTTTATCAAATAACATATCTTGTTCTAATTGACTTAAATCATTTTTCAACATTTTAATAACATCTTCTTTATTTTTTTTAAGTCGAATACTTTCTTGTTCGATTACTTTGTCAAATTCTTCTTTAGTAATTTTTATATTATTTTTTTCAGCAAATTCATTAATTATAAAATAAATACTTACATTCTTTTTTGCTGTTTTTTTCATTTCTTCTATATTTTTTTCTTCTTGTTGAATAATTTCTTGTTCTGAAACTTGTTTTTCTTTTAGATATTTTTGATATATTTCTTTTATTCTAAGTAATTCATTTTCTACTAAACTTTCTGGCAAATCAAAAGCAATATGATCATTAAAATAGTCTAATACTGTATCTTTTAGTTTATTTGAAGATATTTTTTCTTTATAATCTGTTAATTCAATTTTAATTTTTTCTTTTAGTTTATCTAAACTTTCACATTTTAATTTTTTAGCAAATTCATCATCTAAATTCGGCAATATTTTTTTTCGAATTTCTTTTATTTTTATTCTATAAGTAACTGGCAATATTTTTTGTTCTTTTTCTTGCAAAATAGGTTGTTGGAGATTTTCAGAAGAAGATGCTTTTTCATTTGGATCAAAAGAAATATCTTTTTCATCATCTTTATTTAAACCTATAATTTTTTCCTCTAACCATTCTGGAAATATATTTTTACCAATTTCTATCCATAAATTTTTCCATTCTTTTCCTACTACTGGTATTTTGTTTTCTATTTCTTGAATATCTGCTATTATTACATTTTTTTTAGTAACAGGTTGATTTTCTACTGGTTGTAAAGTAGAAAATTGATCTTGTAACATTAATAAATTTTTTTCTATTTCTTGTTCTTGTACTTCTACAATTTCTTTTTCCCATTTTAAATTTTTAAATTCACAAAGAGAAATAGTTGGTTTAGTTTCAAAATCTATTTCAAAAAACAAAGAAGAATCTGAATTAAAATTTATATTTTGTATTTTAGGAATAGTTAACGGTTTTATATTTACTTTTTTTAGAGCTTCTGTGCATTTATTTTGAATTAAATTATTTATTGTTTCAGACATTATTTCATCTTTAAAACGATTTTTTACTAAACTAATTGGAGATTTTCCTTTACGAAACCCATCTACTTTTGCATTTTTTTGAAAATTATTAGCAAATTTTTCTTTTTCTTGATCTATAATTTCTTTGGAAATTTCTACAGATAAAATTCCTTGTACATCTGTTTTATTTTTAATTTCTACTTTCAAGCAAAAACCTCCTTTTATTTATTGGTGTTATTGGTGCGAAGGGCGGGAGTTGAACCCGCATCCGTTTTAATGCGGACTAGATCCTAAGTCTAGCGTGTCTGCCAATTTCACCACCTTCGCATTATTTAATTTTGTTTATTTTGTTTTATAGATTTTAAAAAAGCAAGAAAAAAATAAAAATATTATGATTATAATTTTATACAAATTTGGATTTTTTGTTAGTTTTTAATAAGATTTTATTAAAAAGCACAAAATAGATTTTATAATTTATAAAAGTATGAAATTTTTTATTGACAGTTTTTTATTTTTGTATTTTTATATCTTAAATAAACATTTTTTAAAAATTACCACAAAAAATATTTGTATTTTTTATGAATGGAGAAATGCAAAAATGAAAAAAATTAAATTTGGAATTGTAGGTACTGGAAATAGGGGCTATACTTTTGCAAGACATATTATAGCAGAAGGTGAATTATATGGATTACCAGAATTTCAAGATATGTTTAGTTTAGTGGCAATGTGTGATCAAAACAAAATAAGATTAGAAAATGTAGCAAACAGTTTAAAAGAAAAAAATATAAAAATTTTCACAAATTATGATCAATTTTTAAAAGAAAGTGATTGTGAAATAGTAATTGTTACTGTTTCTGATTTTTTACATAATGAAATGTGTATAAAAGCTTTATTAGCTGGAAAAAATGTTTTATGTGAAAAACCTATGACTATAACAGTTAAAGATTGTCAAGAAATTATTCAAACAGCAAAAAAAACTAAAAAACAGTTTCGGATGGGATTTAATATGAGATATTTTCCACTTAATTTAAAAATAAAAGAACTTTTAGATTCTGGAATTATTGGAAATATAATTTCTGTTCAAGTAAATGAATTAATGTCAGCGTTTCATGGAGCTGATTATTTTAGAAGATGGCATAGAAATAAAGAACAAAGTGGTGGACTTCTTATTACTAAAGTAGTACATTTATTTGATTTAATGAGTTGGTTTATTCAAAGCACTTCAGAAAAAATAGTTTGTTTTGGTAGCAAAGATTTTTTTAAACCTAAATCTTATGAACAAACAAGATGTTTATTTTGCAATCAACAAAAAGAATGTATGTTTTATTTTGATCTTAAACATGCTAAAGACGGGTTATTGGATAAAATGTTTTTACAAGCAGAAAAAGAAGATGGATATATTAGAGATAAATGTGTTTTTTCTAAAGAATCAGATATTGAAGATAATTACACCATAATGGTTACTTATAAAAACAATGTTAAAATTAGTTATTTTTTAAATTTCTTTTGTGCAGCACCATCTATTGATCTTTCTGGGAATGATAGATTGATGTATTTTTTTGTGGGAGATAAAGGAACATTAGAAGTATATTCTGATGAAGAAGATAAAGAAATTGCAGGTATTATTGAAATAAGAGAATTTTTAAAAGGAAAAACAACTTTAAAAATAAAATCAATGAAAAGCTCACATGGTGGTGGAGATGTATTATTACTTAAGTCATTTTTAAATCAGGAAAATAATTTAGAACAATTAACTAATGATGATTTGAATGCAGGATTACAAAGTGTTCTTGTAGGAAATGCTGCTAATCTTTCTTTAGCAGAAAATAGAATAGTTTATGCTAAAGAGTTTTTATAAAAAGCAATTGTGCAAAAAATATTAAATAAAATTATCATTTGGTAGCCGCAATTTTTAAATTAAAAAGCATTTTTTATAATTTAAAAAAATTAAGACATTTTATGTCAGAGGAAATATATTAAATGGAAGAATTAAATGATTTAATTACAAGTAGAAAAGAAAAATTAAAAAATCTTCAAGAAAAAGGAATAAATGCTTATGCTTATAAATTTGAACGAACTCATCTTATAAAAAATATTTTAGAAAATTTTGAAAAGTTTTTAACTGAAAAAACTTTAGTGCAAACTGCTGGAAGAATTATTTCTTTAAGAAATCATGGGAAATCTTGTTTTTGTCATATAATAGATAGTGATAGTAAAATACAAATTTATTTTAAAAAAGACATTATTGGAGAAGAAAAATTTAAATTATTTGAAAATTTTGATATTGGTGATTTTATTGGAATTAAAGGAGAAGTTTTTAAAACTCATACTAATGAAATTACAATTAATGTTAAAGATATTGAAATGCTTACAAAATCTATAAGACCTTTACCAGAAAAATGGCATGGTTTAACAAATGTAGAAACTCGTTATCGTCAACGATATGTAGATTTAATTGTAAATTCAGAAGTAAAACAAGTATTTAAAACTCGCTCTCAAATAATAAATTCAATTCGTGTTTTTTTAAATAAAAAAAACTTTTTAGAAGTTGAAACTCCTATGATGCAATCTTTACCAGGAGGAGCAGAAGCAAGACCTTTTATTACAAAACATAATGCTTTAGGAATAAATCTGTATCTTAGAATTGCTCCAGAACTTTATCTTAAACGGCTTTTAGTTGGTGGTTTTGAAAAAATATATGAATTAAATAGGAATTTTAGAAATGAAGGAATAAGCCGTTTTCATAATCCAGAATTTACAATGTTAGAAATTTACGAATCTTATGTTGATTATTATTATATGATGAATTTAGCAGAAGAATTAATTAATTCTTTGGTAAAAGAAATTTTTCAAACCCTTCAAATAAATTATCAAGAAACTTTAATAGATTTTTCTTTTCCATGGAAAAGAATTACAATGGCAGAAGCAATTAAAGAATGTCTTGGAGTAGAAGTCAATAATGATAATTTAAAAGAACTTGTAGAAAAATATAATTTAAAACCCGATAATTTTAATAAAGGTTATGTAATGAAAGAACTTTTTGAAAATTATGTAGAAAAATCTTTTGTAAATCCAACAATTGTTTATGATTTTCCAATAGAAATATCTCCTTTATCTAAACAAAAAAGAGATAATCCAGAAGTAGTAGAAAGATTTGAAATATTTATAAATGGGATGGAAATTTGCAATGCTTTTTCTGAATTAAATGATCCAGTTGAACAAAAAATAAGAATGGAAAATCAAGTAGCAAAATCTTTAAAAGAATTTAAAAATGTGGATGAGGATTATATTAAAGCATTAGAATATGGAATGGCTCCAGCAGCAGGAATAGGAATAGGAATAGATAGAATAGTAATGCTTCTTACAAATTCTTCATCAATTAGAGATGTTATTTTTTTCCCACAAATGAAACAAGAAGGAGAATAAGTGAAAGCATTGATTTTATGTGCAGGATATGCTACGCGATTGTATCCTTTAACTTTTAATACTCCTAAACATTTACTTTCTATTGCCAATAAACCAATGATTAATTATATTATTGAAAAAATACAAAAAATAGATGAAATTGATTCAATATATTTAGTTACTAATGAAAAATTTTATCATCAATTTAAAGATTGGGCTAAAACAATTACTTCTCAAAAAAAAATAAAAATTTTAAATGATAAAACACAGTATGATTCTAAAAAACTTGGAGCTATTGGTGATATAAATTTTGTAATTGATAAAGAAAAAATAAAAGATGATCTTTTAATTATTGCTGGAGATAATTTATTTGAATTAGATTTAAAAAAATTCATAGATTTTTTTAATCAAAAAGGTACAAGTATTGGTATTTATGATGTTGGAGAAAAAAATATAGATTTGATGAAACAATATTCTGAAGTAGAATTAGATGCAAAAAATAAAGTAATTTTTTTTACTGAAAAACCTAAAAAGCCAAAAACAACACTTGCTTCTATTTGCATCTATCTTTTTCCAAAAGAGAAATTAAAATTAATTAAACAATATTTAAAAGAAGGACATAATCCAGATCAACCAGGACAATATATTGAATGGCTATATAAAAAAGAAGCAATTTTTGGTTTTATTACTTCTGAAAAATGGTATGACATAGGAAATTTAGAACAGTATAAAAAAGCTAATATAGAAAAACTAAAAATAATTTTTAAAAAAACATTTGGAAAAGGTTCAGTAAAAACATTTAGATGTCCAGGTAGAATAAATATTATTGGAGAACATACTGATTACAATAATGGATATGTTTTACCAATAAATATTGATAAAGAAATGTATCTTTGTGTTAGAAAAAGAAAAGATAAAATAGTTAATTTACATTCTTTAAATTATACTCAAAAAATAAAATTTTCTTTAAATGAAAAAATTATTTATGAAAAAAATGATGGTTGGGCTAATTATATTAAAGGATGTATTAAAATATTACAAGATCAAGGTTATAAATTTACTGGAGTAGATTTGCTTTATTCTAGCAATATTCCAATTGCAAGTGGACTTTCGTCTTCTGCTGCAATAGAAGTTATTACTTGTTTTTGTTTATCTTCTATATTTAATTTGAAAATAGATAAATTGAAAATAGTTAAAATGTGTCAATTAGTAGAAAATAAATTTATGAAAATAGATTCTGGAATAATGGATCAATTTGTAATTATTTTTAGCAAAAAAAATAAATCTCTTTTTCTTAATTGCAAAAATTATAAATTTGAACTTATAAATTTTGATTTTAAAGATGTAAATATTGTAATAACTAATACAAAAGTAAAAAGAGAACTTGTTTTTTCTGAATATAATAAAAGATGTTTGGAATGTCAACAAGGAGTTAAAATATTTAAAAAGCACTTTAAAAATATTCAAAGTTTAAGTGATATTTCTATACAAAATTTTGAGCAATATAAAAATTTTTTACCAGAAATAATAAAAAAGCGATGTGAACATGTAATATATGAAAATGAAAGAACAAAAAAAGCTGTTGAATATTTAAAAAATGAAAATATTATAGAATTAGGTAAATTATTAAATCAATCACATAACTCTTTAAAAAACTTATATGAAGTGAGTTTGCAAGAATTAAATATTATTGTTGAAGAATCTATGAAAATAGAAGGTGTTTTTGGGTCTCGAATGACTGGTGCTGGTTTTGGTGGTTGTGTTATTAGTTTAGTTCAAAAAGATAAGATAGAAGAATTTATAAAAAAAATTAGTGAAAAATATAAAAAAAAATTTGGATATTTACCAGAATTTTATATTTGTAAAAGTGAAAATGGTGTTAGTAAAATATAAAAAACTACAATAATTTTTTTTATTTATACTAAGTTGAATTCAAAATGATAACAAGATGGCAAAGAAAAGGCGATAAAAGCGTATTAAATAATACGCTGAAGGAGCCCGACAACGAAGCCAACACAGTTAGCGTTTGAATGCGACTGGTATTAGAAGGAGGTTTTAATGGATGGGTTATATTTGGCTATTATAGGAATTGCATCTGCTGTTATTTTTTCTGGAATAGGATCTGCAATTGGATTATTTTATTCTGGAGCAGCATGTGCGGGTGTTATGACAGAAGATCCTAAAAATTTTGGAAAGTATTTAATGCTTTTTGCTTTACCTGGAACTCAAGGAATTTATGGTTTTGCTATTGCATTTTTAATGATGCTTAAATTAAAAATTATTGGTGGGCCTATTCCTTCTTTAACAGTATCGCAAGGATTAAATATTTTATTTGCTTGTCTACCTGTTGCTTTTGCTGGACTTGGTTCAGGTATTAATCAAGGGAAAGTTTGTGCATCAGGAATATATTTAACTCTTAGACAACCTAATGAAGTAGGAAAAGCTTTAGTTTTAGGAGTTTTTGTAGAACTTTATGCTGTACTCGGATTATTAATTTCCTTTTTTATGTGGATGGGATTAAAAATATAAATGAAAATTGTTTCAATAGTTCCAAAAATATATAATAATATTGATAGAAAAATTATTTATAAATGGTTTTTAATTGGTTTATTTATTCGTTTTTTAATTATGCCTTTTTGTTTTCATGAACATATAAGCAATATTTATTATAGATCTAATTTTTTATTACAAGGAAATTGGACAGATTTTTTTGGTAATTTTAAAATTCTTTTACATTATATCCATGCTTTATTTTTATTGATTTTCAAACAATTCATTCCAAATCTTTCTAATTTTTGGGATTATTCTGTGCGTGATTATCCATATTCATGGGCAGTAGAAGTTAATCATCCTTATATTTTTAGAATTTTGTTTTTATTTAAAATTCCATATCTTTTTTTTGATATGTTTTGTGCTTTTTTATTATTGCGTTTTTGGGATAAAAAAGAAAATGGGATTTTTTGTTTTAAATTTTGGATGATAAATCCTATTAGTATTTATGTAATCTATATGATTTGTAGATATGAATGTATTAGTATTTTTTTTGTTTTACTTAGTTTATATTATTTAAAATCAAGCAAAATTTTAAAAGCAAGTTTTTGGTTGATGATGAGTGTATTAACTCGTATTTATACTTTAATTTTTTTACCTTTTTATTTAGTTTTTGCTAAAAGTTTAAAACAAAGAATAAAAATTTGTTTAGTATTTATTATTTCTTTTTTTTTATTAGAAGGTATAAAAAATTTATTTTTACAAAAAGGATTAGGAATTAATGATTTTAATATAGCAAAATTGTCAGACTATAAATATATGATTAATCCTACAATAGAAGGTGGTTCATCTAATTTTTTAGACTATATTTTATCTTGTAATTTTTTTCTTTATACTTACGACAGAATTTTTATTTTTATTGTAGTGTACGCTTTATTTTTATTACATTTCATAAATTCAACACAAAAAACATTTGAAAAATTATTCAAATATTTATTTTCTATTATTTTATTATTATTTGCTATTTGTTTTTTTCATCCTCAATATTTTATGTGGGCAATCCCTTTTATTAGTATATTTATAACAGAAAATAAAAAATTAATTTCATGTTATGTAATAATGACTATTTGTTTTTTTGTTTATGTGCTTCAATGGGATAATTTTTTGACTTTTGGATTATTTTCTCCCCTATCTTCATTTTTTTTATATTCTGTAAAATCTCCTTTAAAAATTATTTCTTCTTATATGCCTGTAAAAAGTTTTATAGGAATATTTAGAAGTATTTTAAGTGCTACTCTTTTATGGATGATTTATTTAATTTGGAAAAACAATAATGAAAAAAAATTTGAAACAAAATAAGGATAGAAAAATTTATTTTTTGTCCCAAAAATCAATGAAAATAATAAAAAAATTATTTTTTAAAATTTTTATTTATATTTTATTTGTTTCTTATGCTTATAGTGATGGATTAAAAATAACATCATTTGATGATAATTCATTAACAATAGATTTTGCTAATTTAGAATATGAAGAAAATGATATTTTAACAAATGAAGTAAAATATAATTTTATTGATATAAAAGAAGCTCAATATTTAGATATAGAAGGTAGTCCTAAACTTCCTTATATTGAAACCATTTTAGGTGTTCCAGAAGATACAGAAGTAGAAATTGAAATAATAAATAATAATTCTAAAAAACTTTGCAATTATAATTTTTATCCTTCTCCTCATAAAATAGAAGCAAAAACAATAACTGGATTAAATTATATAAAAGAAGAATTTTTTAAAAATGAAAGTTTTTATCAACAAAATAAATTTTATCCCGAAAAAATAGTTGAAATTTCTAAATCTTTTTATTTAAGAGATCAAAAAGTAGTAAATATAAAGTTTTATCCTGTTCAATATAATGGTGCAATAAAAGAAGTAAATTTATTTGAAAAAATACAAGCTCGAGTTTCTTTTAAAAAAACACCATTTTTAAAAGAATTTTCTATTCCAAAAAAAGATCCTTTTTTTGAACCAGTTTATAAAAATACTATTTTAAATTATGATCAATCTTTAAAATGGAGAACAGGAAAAAAATTTGGTTTAATGACGCAGAAAATGAAAGATAGCGAAAATCCTTTGTTAAAATTTAAAATAGAAAAATCTGGATTATATAAAATTACATATAATGATTTTAAAGGAGCAATGCCACTTGGAACAGAAATAAATAAAATAAAAATGTATAATAATGTCTACTCTATGAAAAATTTTAACCCTGTTCCAGAAATTCCTTATTTTTATAGTTTGCCTGAAAAAATACTTTCAGAATATGATAATAAAGAAAACCCAAATTCAGAAAAATGTATTACTTCAGAACCATTAAAAGAAATTAATATTTATATTTATGATGAAAATAAAAATAATAAAATTGATATACAAGATTATATACTTTTTTATGGATTAGGAACAGAGTGGTTTGATTATATTGAAGGGAAATATTATGATCATCCCTATGCAAAAGAAAATTTTTATTGGCTTAGTTATAAAGGTGAAATAAGAAATCTAATAGAAGAAATAGATGGTAGTATTTTAGGGAATGAAGAAGAAATTGGAGAAACATTTGAAAGTAAAATTCATTTTCAAAAAGAAAAAAATAATATTAGTGATGGGATAGATAGTAGTGATAAATCTCCTTTTAATATTTATTGGAAAACATTTGTAAAAGAAGCTAATTTTCCTTTTTGTTTGCCTTTTGTAGATGAGAAAAAAGAAGCTTCTATTTTATTTTCTTTAACACCTATTACAAATATAAAATGTAATATAAATGATAAAGAAATTATTTTAAGTTCTAATTCAGGTTTTATGAAAGGCACTATTCCAATTAATTTTTTAACAACAGAAAATAATCTTGTTTTAAAATCAAATGAAAGTAAAAATATTTATTGTCGATATTTTGAAGTTGAATTTGCTCAAAAATATGAAGCAAATGATAATATTTTATATTTTATGAATCCAAATAATAAAAAAAATGGGATTTATAAATTTTTGTTGAAAAAATTTACTTTTTCGCAAATAGAAATTTTTGATATTACTAATCCAGAAAAAATTAAAAAAATTGTAAATTTTAAATATAACAATGGACAAGTAGAATTTAAAGATATTTTCAATAATGAAAAAAAAGCTTATATTGCAATAGGATTTGATAAAATTATTTCTTCAGATTTATGTGGGACAAGAGATATTGGTACTGAAAAAATACTTTCGAAAAACAAAGTAGATTATCTTATTATTACGCATCCAGTTTTTATAAATGAATTACAAAGATTAAAAAAACATAGAGAAACAAATCCTTTAATATTTGAAGGAATAGAAGAAAATAATCCTAATGTAATGATTGTAAGTATTTTTGATATTTATGATTATTTTAGTTATGGATTAGTAGATCCAGTTGCTATTAGAAATTTTTTACAATATACTTTAAATTTTTGGGATCAAACACATAAACCAGCTTATGTTTTATTAGTAGGAAATTGTGGATATGATTTTAAAGGAAAAAATTCTGAATGGAATATAATTCCTTCTTTTTACAATTTTGATAAAATAGAAAATATTGTTTTTTATAGAGTAAATTTAACAGATAGATGGTTTGTTTGTTTTTCTGATAATTTTGTTCCACAAATGAATATTGGTCGTTTTTGTGTTCAAAATCCAGATGAATTAAAAAAAGTAATTGATAAAATAGAAATTTTTGAAAAACAAAAAGATTTTAGCGAACAAAGAAAACGAATTTTGTTAATAGGTGATGATGATGAAAAGCCAGGAAAAACAATTTCAGTAGAGAAAGAATTTTGGGAGGATTTAGAAAATATTTCAAATGGATATAATGATAAAAAGAAAAAATATATTCCTTTAGAATATAAAACTACAAAAATTTATTTAAAAGATTATCTAAAAGTTTGGGTAGGAACAAATTTATTATCTCTTGAAGTTAAAAATGAAATTATTCAGCAAATAAATAGAGGCCATTTAATGGCAATATATGCTGGACATGGTTCTCCTGGACAAATGGCTGATGAAGATGCATTTAATACTTCAATGAGTACAATTAATGCACTTTCTAATAATTCTTTTCCTATATTTTTAACAATGACATGTGGAAATGGAGCTGTTGATAATTTACATCCACAAAATTCAGGAAATAATTGGGTACTAGCAAAAGACATGGTTAAATCTGAAAAAAAAGGAGCTATTGCTTTTTTAGCAACAACAAGAAATTCGTATCATTCTAATAATATTAATTTTGGAAAAAATTTTTTAACATCATTTTTTTATGAAAATAAATTGGGCAATGAAGCAAAACTTATAGGAAAAAGAACTTTGGGAAGTGCTTTTACTACTGCTGTAATTAATTCAAATTTATCTATTAGTAATGATTTTATATTATCTGGAGATCCTGGTCTTATTATTGGTGACTTAAATGCACCTTTAATAAAAGTTTTCATTGATGAAGTTCTTTTTGAAAATATGGACTACTTACCTTCTAATGCTCATAATTTGAAAATAGAAGCAATAGATGAATCTGGAATAAAAGAAATAAAAATTATTGATGATGGATCTATTAATTATTATCATTCGTATGTAGCTCCATATCCTTTACAAATAAATTTAGAACCAGAAAAATTACCAAATCAAGCATATCCTTTATTTATGAAAAATAAAGATTATAATATTATTATTGAAGTAATCGATGTTGAAGGAAATAAAGGAATATTTACTTTACAAATAGCAACTAAATTTGAAATAAAAAATCTAATTAATTATCCTAATCCTTTTAAAGATAATACAACAATTACTTATTTTATTTCTCAAATACCAGATAAAGTGGTTTGTAAAATTTACACAATATCAGGTCGTTTAGTGCAAGAATTAGAAAACAAAACAGTTTGTAAATCTGGATATAATACTATTTTTTGGGATGGAAAAGATATAGATGGAATAAAAATAGGAAATGGAGTTTATTTATATAAAATAGAAGCTGTTAAAGATGATAAAACAATTACAAGTGAAATAGAAAAAATAGTGGTACTAAGACAATATACTGCTCCATAAAAAATGTTTATAGAAAAATTATTTTGACTTTATGGATAGCATATAATAGAAAAGCAAAAATAAATAATTTAGGAAAAGAAGTTTCATCGGGAATGTATTTTTATGAAACAATTGTTGATAACAAAACACTAAATTGTAAAAAAATGCTGATGTTGAAATAAAAATAATTTTGTAGGGGCAATTCATGAGACTGTGTCATAATTCAATTTCACGGCAATTGTTTTACAACATAAAGTGGTAGGTTTCCACAAAACCACAATATGTTGTGGTGTGGATGTCTAGATTTAGAGTTATGACAC
>JBDRGX010000030.1:0-5280 GCA_043817485.1 bacterium | reverse complement strand
TCTGAAAAAAAATCTTTGTTTATTAAATCAGGTCTTTTTTTAAACGTTTTTTTCAAAGCTTCTATTTTTTTAAAAAATTCTATTTCTTTATGATTGCCAGATAAAAGAACTTCTGGAACTTTCAAACTTTTAAATTCTCTTGGTCTTGTGAACACTGGATAATCTAAAAGATTATTCGAAAAAGATTCATTTTCCAATGATTCTTTTTTTCCAATAGCATTTGGTAATAATCTTACAATAGCATCAATTATTACCATTGCTGGAATTTCTCCTCCACTTAAAACATAATTTCCAATAGAAATTTCATCAGTAATAAGTAGATCTATTATTCTTTCATCAACCCCTTCATAATGACCACATAAAAGCACTAAATGATCATAAGAAAGTAAATCAAATAATATTGATTGAGTTAATAATTTTCCTTGAGGAGAAAGAAAAATTTTTTTTTGAACATTTAAAAAATTTAATTGTTCAAAAGCTCTATAAATTGGTTCAATTTTCAAAACCATTCCTGGAACACCACCAAAGGGCTTATCATCTACTTGTTTATGTTTATCTAAAGCAAAATCTCTAATATTATGAATATTTATTTTTACTATTTCTTTTTCTTTTGCTCTTTTAATAATACTTTCTTCAAATGGAGAAAAAAACATTTTAGGAAATAATGTTAAAACATCTATTTGCATATTATCTATACTTTCTTGATTAAAAAAATATAAGGAGCAGAACCTATTTTTTTATTCAATTATTTCAAGAACAACTCTTTTTCCGGCTTTAGCAGCAATAGCACATAATAATACTCTTAAAGAATGTGCAATTCTACCATGTTTTCCAATTACTTTACCTAAATCTTGTTGATCAACTCTTAATTCTAAAATAACAGTTTTTTCACTTTCAATTTCATTTACTGTTACTTTTTCTGGATTATCTACTAAATTTTTGGCTATATATATAAGAAAATCTTTCATTTTATTAATCTCCCTTAGATTGTAATTTAACTGGATTTACGGTTTTCTTTTTTGAAATATTAAACCGAGATAAAATTCCTGTTTTTTTTAAAATGTTTTTTACTACAGAGGTTGGTTCTGCTCCTTTATTTAACCATGAAAGTACTTTTTGTTCATCTAAATCTAATTGTTTTCCTTCTGGACATACAGGACGATAACTTCCCATATCTTCAATAAACCATCCTTTTAAAGAACTTCTTGAATCAGTAACAACAATTCTATAAAAAGGAAATTTTTTTTTACCTTTCCTCATTAATCTAATTTTTACACTCATTTATTTTAACTCCTTTAAACTTTATTTAATGAATGGTATTTTAAATTTTAAAGATCCCATTTGTTTCATTATTTTTTGAGCAGAATAAAATCTTTTCAAAAGTTTATTTATATCTTGAACATCTACACCACTACCTAAAGATATTCTTTTTTTTCTTGAATTTCCAACAATAAAAGGATTCTGTCTTTCTTCTTTTGTCATAGAATGAATAATTGCTTCAAATCTTTCAAGTTCTTTTTCATCAATATTAATATTCTTCAATTTAGCTCCACCAGGAAGCATGCTAATTATTTCTTGCAAAGATCCCATTTTTCTAACTTGCTTTAATTGAATTAAAAAATCATTTAATTCTAATGTTTCTCCTTTTTTTATTTTTTTTTCTAATTTTTGCATATCTTCTATTTCAAAAGATTTTTCTGCTTTTTCAATTAAAGAAAGCATATCTCCCATTCCCAAAATTCTATTTACTATTCTATCAGGATAAAATGGTTCTAATCCATCTATTTTTTCACTTATTCCTACAAATTTTATTGGTTTTCCAGTAATTTTTCTCATAGATAAAGCAGCACCAGCTCGAGTATCACTATCTAATTTCGAAAGAATAATTCCAGTAAGTCCTATTTGTTCATCAAATTTTTTAGCAATATTAACAGCATCTTGACCAGTCATTGCATCAGCAACTAAAATAATTTCTTGAGGAGAAATTTTTGTTTTCATCAAAACTAATTCTTTCATCAATTCATCATCTATATGAAGTCTACCACGAGTATCTAATATTACAACATTTATTTTTTCTTTTTTTGCTTTATCAATTGCTTCAAGAGAAATTTCTAAAGGGGATAAATCTTCTTTTGCAACAACTTCAACATTTATACTTTTCCCTAATATTTGAAGTTGTTTAATTGCAGCTGGTCTATAAATATCACATCCTACTAATATTGAACTAATATTTTTATTTTTAAAATATTGTGCTAATTTAACACAAGTTGTAGTTTTTCCAGAACCATTTAAACCTATTAACATAATTACTGTTGGTTGAGTAGAAATTAAAATATCTTCTTTGTTTTTCCCTAAAAAATCAACAAAAAATTGATGAACTATTTTTATTACTTGTTGACTTGGAGTAAAACTTTTTAAAACTTCTGTACCTAATAATTTAGAAGTTAACTCATCAATAAATTCTTTTACTACTTTAAAATTAACATCTGCTTCTAATAAAGCAATTTTTACACTTCTAATTGCTTCTTCAATATTTTTCTCATTTAAAACAGCTTCTCCACGAAGTTTTTTAAAAATTATTTCAAATTTTTCTTGTAAAGAATCAAACATAATAATCCTTTAATTTAAAAAAAATACTATTATTCCAATTAATAATAAAATTCCTACAAAATTAAATGTTGAAGTTAATGTTTTTTTCCAAACAATAGAATAATTTTCTTCACTTGTTAAATAAAAAACAAAATTTGTTAAAAAACTTAATAATAAAAAACTTACAAAATAAATAAACATTATTCTTTAATTTCCTTTTCACAAAACATATTTTTAGCTAAATCATAAGCATTGAAAATTATTAGAATATTAAGTAATGCCGAAATAATAATAAATAATTGTCCAATTTCATAATAAGAATAAGTTATATCTCCAAATTCTATTCCTAATCCAAAAAATTTTGAAAATAATAAAGTAATAAAAAACATACTACCATTAAAAAAATGGCAAATTTGAAGTAATCGAGAAATGAAAAATAAATCTTCATCTAAAACAATAATGCCACCTTTCATTGCTAATCCAATTAAAAAAAGGCTTACTAAAATTAGCATAAATAATAATCCTTTTTTTAAATTACCCACATAAATATGTCCTAATCCAGGAAATATAAAAGCTAAAATAGCAGAAATATAAATATTTTTCTTTTTTATTTCCACAAAAAACTCCTTCAAATTATCTTCATTGCTGATTTTTTATGAAGTTTCTTAATCATAAATTTATTTTTAAGTCAAGAAAAATTAATAGTTTTTATTTTTTCCCACACTTTTTTAGAATTGCTTTCTAAATCTTCAAAACTCTTATTATTATAAATTACAAAATCTGCTTTTTTTATTTTTTCTTTCATATCTATTTGTTTATTTAAAATATTTTTAACAATATTTTGTGAAAAATTAGTTTTTAAACAAAATCTTTTTATCATTGTTTTTTTATAAGAAGAAACCACTACAATATAATTAAATAATTTTTCTAACTTATATTCAAAAATCAAAGCACCATCAACAATTAATATTCCTTTTGTAATTTTTTTTACTTCAGAAATTATACTTTTTTTCATTAAAGGGGTAATTAAATTCATAAAACTTTTATATAAATTAGAATTTAAAAATATTAAATGAGATAATTTTTTATTATCTATATTTTCATTTTTTACAATTTCTAAACCAAATTTTTCAATAATTTTATTTTGTAATTTTTTAACTACTTTATGACCTATTTCATCCATACTAATATATTGAAAATTATTATCTAAATTTTTCCATATTTTTCCTACAGTAGTTTTTCCACTACCAATATTACCCGTTAAGCCTATTTTTAAAACAGATTTTTTGTTTTTAAATAATTTTTCGCCCAAATCAAATCTTCCTTAGTTGTTATTTTAATATTGAAAATATCACCTTTTATTATTTTAATTTTTTTTCCTAATCTTTCTAATAAATTAGCATCATCAGTAGCTATAAATTTTTCCTTATTAGCTTGATTATATGCATTTATAATAAGATTTTTTTCAAAAGATTGTGGAGTTTGAGCAAGCCAAAAATTATCTCTATTTAAAGTTTTTTTAATTATTTGAAAAGATGTAGATTCTTTAAGAGTTTCTTTTACTGAAATTGCTGGAATACATGCTTTATATTTTTGAGCACCTATAATAACTTCTTTAATTATATTTTTAGATACAAAAGGTCTTACTCCATCATGAATAAGCACAATTCCTATATCCATAGACATTTTCATAAGTCCACAAAATACAGAATCTTGACGAGTTTTTCCACCTTCAACTACCGCTTTTATTTTAATAAATTTTTGTTTTATTTTATTTTGTTGAGATAATAAAGGGGAACGAGTTACTAAAATTATTTCATCTATTAACAAAAAATTATTAAATACTTCTAATGTATAATCTAAAATCGTTTTATTCCCTATTTTCAAAAATTGTTTAGGGATGTTTTTTCCTACTCTTTTTCCTTGTCCAGCTGCAACAATAATTACAGATATTTTTTTTTTATTTTTCATTTTTTAATTTTTGACGACAAATACTTGCTTTAGTTATTTTTTCTAAAAGTGCTTTTTCATTTTTATTTTCAATTAATTTTTCAAAATCTTTTAATTCTTGAATAAATTTTTTTAATGATTTTATAATTTCTTTTTGATTAGATAAAAAAATTGCTTTCCAGATATAAGGATTACTTGCTCCAATTCGAGTAGTATCCAAAAAACCTTTACCAATAAATTTTTTCATAACAGAATTTTTTTTATATTGTGAATTAAAACAATTTACTAAAGAAAAAGCAATAAGATGAGGAAGATGACTTGTCAATGATAAAATTTTATCATGAAAACTTGGAGTACATAAAACTATTTTTGCTCCAAGTATTTGCCACATTTTTTTTACTTTATTTAAAGCATTTTTAGAAACACCTTCTATTGGAGTAATTATACATATAGAATTTTGAAATAAAGAAGAATTAGCTGCTAAAATTTTTGCTTTTTCTGATCCAACTAATGGATGACAAGGAATAAAATGAAAAGAAGAAGAAAAAGAAGAAATAAAATTTTTAATTTCTTTTACTATTTTATCTTTTGTACTTCCTACATCAATAATTAAACAATTTTTTTTCAAATAAGGAGCAATTTTTTTTACATAACTTACAATTAAATTTACAGGCACTGCTAAAATAACTAAATCTACATCTTTAACTGCTTTTTCACAATCAAGAGAAAACTCATCTATTA
>JBDRGX010000029.1:0-7249 GCA_043817485.1 bacterium | reverse complement strand
AATGGCAAAACTATCCCATATATAGTATTTATTGCTAATATTGGCACAACATGTTGTATACTTCTCATGCCAAATTGCTAATTGCTACACAGTCTCATGAATTGCCCCTACAAATAATTTCTATAATAGCAATTTCATCTATCTTTTTCATTATTCTCTCTGTCTCAACCAATGAAACCGTGTCTTAATTGAAAAAAATTGAAATTTGCAAGGAATATTTATGAACAAAGATTTAACATTTTTGGATCATTTAGGAGAATTGCGTAAAAGAATTTTAAATTCTCTTATAGCAGTTTTTATTGCATCAATTATTTGTTATTTATTTAAAAAAGAAATTTTTGTTTTTTTAAAAAACCCTTTAGGCAAAGATTTTACTTTATATTATTTTACTCCTTATGAAGGAGTTTTTGTTTATTTAAAAGTAGTTTTTTTTGCAAGTATTTTTTTAGCTTTTCCTTTTGTACTTTATCAAATATGGATGTTTATTTTACCTGCTCTTAAATTAAAAGAAAGAAAAATAGCAATACAAGGTTTTTTTGTTTCTATGTTTTTATTTTTTATAGGAGTTTTTTTAGCTTATTTTTATTTATTACCATTTGGAATTAAATTTCTTTTAAATTTTAGTAATGATATGACACCACTTCTTTCTGCTTCTAAATATTTTTCTTTTATACTAATTTTTTTATTAACTTTTGGAATTATTTTTCAAATGCCTCTTATAATGTTATTTTTAACAAAAGTTGGAATTGTTAAAATAGAATTTTTAAAGAAAAAAAGAAAAGAAGTTATTTTAGGTTGTGCTATTGTATCAGCTGTAATTACACCATCAGCAGATGTAATAAATATGCTTATTGTTATGATTCCTTTAGTGATACTTTATGAAATTGGAATTATTTGTTCAATTGTTGCTAATTTTAAAAGGAAATAATTTATAAAAAAAGAGAGCAAAAAATTTTAATAATTTGCTCTCTTTTTATTTGATATTTTATTTAAATAAACTTTTGATACTTCCCCAGTTTGTGTCTGATATAGAAAGAGGAATAATAGTAGATTTTGCAAGTAAAAGTTCTGTAGAATTTTCATTATTCCAAAATCTTTTTTTTACTATACCTATATTATCTGCAAACCAATATTCAATTTTAGTGGTTGAATAAGGATAAAAATACACAATATGAAGACAATTTGTATAAGTGCCTGCTGGAGTAATTACAGTTTCTGTTCTACTTACCATTTCAGACATATTTAAATTCCATTTTTCGCCAACATTTGCATTAAATTTATATAACAATAAATCATTATTTATTGAAGAATAATAATAATAAACATTATTATTTTCTGCTCTTAGTTTATCTATTATATTTCCATATGAATCTTTTTGTATATAATAAGTTTTTCCATTGATAACTTCTATTCCAGTAATTTCATCATAAGAAATGATATATCCACTTATACTGTATTCCCATTTATTTCCTATATTTAATGGAAAATAATCAGCATATAAAATTCCTATGCAAAAAAGAAATACTAAAATAATACTTTTTTTTAACATTTTCAATCACCTTTTTTTTTAAAGATTTTTATAACTTTGGCAAAATGCAAAAGTTATTATAAATAGCAAATAAAATTATTTAATGATAAAATAAGCAATTTTTATAATTTAATATGTTTTTTTTTCTTGTTCTGTATTTTCTATATATGGTGGAAAAAAAACAAAGGAAAAAACAAAAGGAGGAAGATTTTCATTTATTTCAGTAAATTTCCATTTGGTTATTTTTTTTATAATGGTATTTTCAAATTCTTTATCTTCTAAAGTTGAAGAAATAATTTTACATTTTTCTACTAATCCTTTTGAAGTAATGGTAATTTGAATAACAATTTTTCCTTTTAAATTTGGTTTATTTTCAAGAGTTTTGTTATAAAAATATTCTATTTTTTTCATATGTTTTTTAATTTGAGATTGAATTGCTTTAAAAGTATCCATTTCTATATTTTCTTTTTGTTCATCTGGAGATTTTTCTTTTTCTATTTCTTGCATCAAATCTTTTTCTAATTTTTGAAATTTTTCCTTTTCAGAATTTTCTATTCCAATAAGAAAAATTCCTGAAAACAAAAATAATAAAATAACACTAAAAAATTTATTCATTATTTACTTCCATAATTTATTTTATATTACTTTTTTATTAAAAATAATATAATGTTAAAATATAACATTGTTTATTGTTTTGTCAAATTATTTTTTATTGTTTATAAATGTTTTTTTTAAAAATAAAAATGCTAATAATTAATAAAGTAATAATACTAATAAAAGCACCAATTTTTAAAGATATTGGATTATAAATAACTTTAATTTGATGATTCCCTTTATCTAAAAATATTGCTTGCATAATATAATTTGCTTTAAATATTTTTTGTTTTTTTCCATTAACGAATATTTGCCATCCAGGAAAATTATTTTCACTTATTACTAAAAAACATGGATGTTTTATATTTGTTTCAAAATTCATGTTGCCATTTTTGTATTTTATATTTTTAATTATTCCAGGAATTTTTATTCCAAGAATTTCACAATTTTCAAGTTTTTTTATATTAAAATTTTCTTCTAAAATTACACATTTTCGATAATCAAACGAATCTTTTTTTATTTCTTCTAATACTTTATTTGAATCTATTATTTTTGCTTGACTTGTTAAAAAAACTCGTGGAAGAAAAAATTTATTTTTATAAATTTTTGTTATTCCTGATTTAAAAACTAATAACCAATTTTGATTTTCTATAGGTTTGTCAGTTATTACATATTTAATATTCAGTAAAGATAAAAGATGAGAAGAAAAACAAGTAATAGTATTATTTAAAAAATTTATATCAATAGATTTAATAGGGGCATTATTTATAACAGAAATAAATTCAGCATATCTTTTAGATACTAAAAGAGCATAACCTTTTATACTTTCCATTTTATAAATAATAGAAGCATTTTGAAAATATTCTTTATTATTTTCTACAATTCTAAAAATATCTTTATCTTTTTGTAAAAATTGGGTAATGTTTTTAGTCTTTGATGTAAGTTTTTGTATGTTTATTAAACTGCTATTATTTTTTTTGCCACCAAGAATAAAAAGGTTTAAAAAAATAATTATAACTACTATTATTTTCCATAATTGTTTGTTTTTAAAAAAGAATTTTTCGAAAAATAAAGAAAATCCATATCCAGATAAAATAGCAATAGAAAAAGTAAAAAATACTAACATTCTACCAGGTATTCTAAATATTGAAATTGGTGGACAGATTGAATAAATAATTTTAAAAAATGGTGTATATTTTCCCATAGCAAATAAAAAAGAGAAAAAAACTAATAAACTAAAAAAAATCATTTGCTTATTTTTTTTAGTAATACTAAAAAAAAATCCAATTATGCTTAATAAAAAAACAGATAATCCTATATAATTTCCTCTTGTCCATAAAAAAATTTGGTTATAAAGAAAAAAATTTGTATTTTGTCCAAAATGAAATTTTTCTGGAAAAATTAAATAAATTAATTCTTTAGGATGTAAAGAATAAGCAGTACTATATTCAAAATTATTTGAACCACTTCCTCTTAAAAGATGTGATAAAATTTCCATTGTTGGTAAAAATTGAATGGCTAATAAAAGTATAGGTAAAAACAAAATCATCAAAAAACCAAAAAATATATTTTTTGAAATATTTTTTTGTTTTTCTATGAAAAAGATGTGAAATAATAAATACAAAAATAAAATTAAAATTGTATAAAATGCTATTTGAATAACTAAAATAATTTGAAAAGCAATAAGACAACTTATTAAAATAGGATGAAGTATTTTTTTTTCTTTTAAAAAAAGTTCGGTTAAATAAAATATTAAAGGAATCCATGCTGATGCTGCAATTATAAGAAGGTATCCTCCATTTATGTTCCAGACAAAAAAACCACTACAAACAAAAATAATACTGGATATTAAACAACCAAATAGAGAAAATTTTAAAATTTTTCCTAAAAAATACATTCCTATAGCACCAATAAATATATGGAAAATTAAATAAAGTTGAGTTACTTGAATAGAAGAAAAGAAAAATAAAAGAAAATTTAAAAAATAAAAATAAGTTGTTTGAATATTAGCAATAGAAGGAATTCCTCCTAATATATAAGGATTCCATAAATTTGTAAAATTATGTTTTAAAAAATGAATAAAAGTATATTGTTGAATACCATCATATCCTACAATATAAGAGGTATGAGCAAAAAATGTCCAAATTATAACTTTGTAAAAAATTGCTACTAAAAATATTAAAATAAAAAAAGAAAAAAAAGTTTTTTTATTTATATTTTGCATAACTTTATATTATCCTAAAAAATTATTTTGAAGAAAGTCCAAAGAAATTATATATTTTTTCTACAACTTCTTTTTGTTCTTCTTTTTTTAAATCATAATAAAAAGGAAGTCGTAATAATCTTTTACTTATAGATTCTGTTATTGGTAGTTGTCCTTTTTTATATCCTATTTTTTCTCCAACTGGAGATAAATGTAAAGGGATGTAATGAAAAACAGATAAAATCCCATTATTTTTCAAATAACTCATAAGAGCATCTCTTTTTTTTTCATTTTCTAAAATTATATAAAAAAGATGATAATTATTTTTACATTCTTGAGGAATTGTTGGAACCGTTAAATATCCTTTTTCTACTAAAGTAGTTAAAGATTGATAATAATATTCAAATATTTTTTGACGAGCATTAGTAATTTTATCCATTTTTTCAAGTTGTGCATATAAAAATGCTGCAAGAATATCAGAAGGTAAATAAGATGATCCAATATCTACCCAAGTATATTTATCTATTTCACCTCTAAAAAATTTACTTCGATTAGTGCCTTTTTCTCTAATAATTTCAGCTCTTTCGATAAATTTTTCATTATTTATGACAATAGCTCCTGCTTCTCCACATATAAAATTTTTAGTTTCATGAAAGCTATATGCTCCTAAATCACCAATAGTTCCTAAATATTTATCTTTATACTTTGCATTTACTCCTTGAGCTGCATCTTCAACTACAAATAAATTATATTGATTAGCTATTTTTGTAATAGCATCCATATTGCAACCAATTCCAGCATAATGAACAGGAACAATTATTTTAGTTTTTTCAGTTATTGCCTTTTCAATTTTTGTTTCATCAATATTAAGAGTATTTGGATGAATATCTACAAAAACTGGTTTTGCTCCTCTTGTATAAAAAGCATTTACTGTTGAAACAAAAGTAAAGGACGGAAGAATTACTTCATCTCCTGGACAAATTTCGCAAAGAATAGCAGCCATTTCTAATGCTGCAGTACAAGAAGTTGTTAATAATATTTTAGAAGCTTTTAATTTTTTTTCTAATAACGCATGGCATTTTTTAGTAAAAAAACCATCTCCAGAAATATGTCCATTAAGAACAGATTGATTAATATAATCAATTTCTTTACCGATTATAAATGGTTTATTAAAAGGAATTTTATATTTCATTTTTATTTTTTATTTTTGAATAATGATAAACATATTGAATAGATTCTATTTTTTTAAATCCCATTGCTTGATGAAAATAAAATGATGGAATATTACGAAGAGAAAATGGTGATTTAATTAAGTTTATTTTTTCTGAAAAATTAGCCCAATAACCAAATGATTGATTCCATAATTTAGTTCCAATATGCTTACCTTTTAAATTACTTTTAACTCCTGTTAAAGAAAAAAAACCTGTATTATTTTTTCTTTTAATTATATGAATACCAACTATTTTATTTTCTATTTTTTCTACAAAGATACCATCAGCAAAACTTTTATCTAATGCTTTATCAATCCATTCTCTATATAATTTTTTTGTCATTTCTTGTCCAATAATTGGTTCTTTATAAAATCGAGATACTGTAGCAGTACTTTCTGCTATTTCATAACAAGATTCAATATCTTTTTTGGATAATTTATTTTTAAGTTCATAATCAAACATTTTATATTTATCTTTATCAAAATTCATTGATAATGTGATTGCAGTATCAACTAAATAAAAATTCATTGTTTCCCAAAATCCTAAAATTGGAGTGTTAATATCACAAAAAGCATAAATTAAATCAAATTGTTTTTCTTTTTGTTCTTCTTTAAACTCACTTGAATTAAAATCAGTTTTGGTTATTTTTCCTATTTTCATATTAAAAAAATTAGAATCCCATTCTAAAAATTCAATCAATTCATTATTTTTCATTTATTTTTATTTGCCTTATGTTGTATTGTGGTTTTTGATTAATATTAAGATGAATTCTCCCAATATATTCACCAATAAAGCCCAATGTTATAAGTTGTATTCCAGAAAATAAGGTAATACTAATAATAAGTGAAGTATAACCAGTTATTGGAATATCGAAAATAATTTTTTTTAAAAAAAATATTATACCCATAATAAAACCTAAAATAGCAAATGAAAAACCCAAAATAGAAACTATTTGTAAAGGAAATATAGAAAAATTTGTAATCAAATTAAATGCAAGTGTAAGCAATTTTTTAATATTATATCCAGATTTGCCATCCAATCTTTTATTATGAGATACATTACAAACACCTATATTTTTTGTATTCCATGCTATTAATCCATCTACAAAAGTATAATTTTTATTATAATTAAGAATTTGTTTAATTAATTCTTTTTTTATAATTCTAAAAGAAGTTAAATTATGAGAAACATTAAAAATTTTTTTGTAGACCATTTGAATAAAAGAAGAGCCAATATTTCTAAACCATTTATGTTTTTTTGAAATATATTCTCCATAAACAATATCATATCCTTGTTTAATTTTATCTATTAGTTTTGGAATTTCTTCTGGTGGATTTTGAAGATCGTCATCTAATGTAATAATATATTCTCCATTTGCTAAAGAGAACCCACACATAAGAGCATTATGTTGTCCAAAATTACGCATTAATTGAATAATTTTGACTTTTTTATCTTTTTCATATAGTTTTTCTAAAATTTCCCAACTATTATCAATACTTCCATCATCTACAAAAATAATTTCAAAATCTTCAGTAATGGATTCAAACACAGAAATAAGGCAATTATAAAGTGTTTCAAGGGTTTTGTTACTATTAAAAACTGGAATTACAATTGAATATTTTTCTATTTCATTTCTCCTTATGCAAAATACCAAGTTGCATTCAAACGCTAATTGTGTTGACTACGGCTTCTTATGTCCCCCGCTGGCGGGGG
>JBDRGX010000028.1:0-2737 GCA_043817485.1 bacterium | reverse complement strand
CATTAGAAAATGGTTGTTCTTTTAAACCATAAAAATGTTCATAGCTCATTTTTATTCCTTATTATTAAAATTTAATAATAAAAATATTGGTATTTTATATTAATTTAAAATTAAAAAGAATTATTCAAAAAAGTAATATTTTTGGCTGGGGCGGAAGGATTCGAACCTTCAAATAATGGCTCCAAAGGCCACTGCCTTGCCATTTGGCTACGCCCCAATACAACTTTGTTGAAAATTTTAATTTAATTTTTTTTAAAAGTCAAGTTTTTCTTATTAAATATTCAACTTAATAATGTTATACATTTTAAAATTAATAAAAACTTTTTTTTATTTTAATAAACTAACTTTCTTTATTTTTTGTTACTTTAGATTGTTCAAAAGTACTTACTTCATTAAATATTTTAATAGCTGCTTCAACAAGAAAAATTCCTAATGCTGCTCCAGTACCTTCTCCTAAACGCATATTAAGGTTTAATAAAGGATTTAATTTTAAATATTTAAGCATTAAATTATGTCCTTTTTCTTTTGATTTATGAGCAGCAATTAAATAATCTTTTACATAAGGGCAAAATTTTGTTGCAATAAGAGATGCTGCTGTAGAAATAAATCCATCAATTACTATAGGAACATTATAAGCACTTGCTGCTAAAATCCAACCTACTAAACCACCTATTTCAAATCCACCTAATTTAGATAAAATATCAATAGGATCATTAGAATCTGGGTTATTTATTTTAATAGATTTTTCAACTACTTTTATTTTATTTTCTAATCCTAAATTAGATAAACCAGTACCTCTTCCTACAATAACTTTTGGACTTTGATTGATAATTACACAAGCAATTGCAGCACTTGAAGTAGTATTGCCAATTCCCATATCACCTGTTCCAATTATATCAATACCAGAAGAATAATATTTTTCAAAAATTTCAATTCCAGTTTGAATAGAATCAATAGCTTGTTTTTTACTCATTGCAGATCTTTTACTGATATTAAAAGTTCCATTTCCTATTTTTTTATCAATAAATTGATAAGGAGATTTTATATTTTGTTTTATTTTTTTTGCAATTCCCATATCAACTACAATAATTTTAATTTTACTATGTTGAGCCAATACATTTATGCTTGCATTTCCTTTTAAAAAATTATAAACCATTTGAGTAGTAACTTCTTGTGGAAATAAACTAATATTTTCTTGAACAACTCCATGATCCCCTGCCATAATAGCAATTACTTTATTTTTTGATTTTAATGGATTTTTTTTTTGAATACCAGCGATTTTAATAGATAATTTTTGTAATTTGCCTAAACTCCATTTAGGAATAGCTAAATTTTCATTATGTTTTTTAGCCATTTGCATTATTTTTTTATCTAATGGTTTTATTTGTGTAATTATATTTAAAATTTTTTTCATTCTTTTACTCCTACAAATATAGCAGAACTTTTTTTATCTATAAAATCAATTTTAATTTTTTTAAAATTAGATTTTTTTAAAAGATTTTTAATTTCTTCTTTAGTATAAACTTTTCCATTTACAGTTCCTAAAAGCATATTTAAATCAAAAAGAAAAGAATAAATATTAATTTCTTTAATAAAATCATGAATGATAATAATGCCATGTTTTTTTAATGCTGTAAAACATTTTTTAATAATTTTTTGATTTTCTTTTTCAGAATAAATATGAATAAGATTAGAAACAAAAATTACATCATATTTTTCTTTTCCTAAAAAATCAATTAAACAATTTCCAGATTGAAAATTTATTGATGATAAAGAAATATATTTTTTTGAAATATATTTCTTTGCTTTTTTTATTACTTTTGGCAAATCAAAAAGAGTTATTTTAAGATGAGGATATTTTTCATTAAAAGCAATACTATATTCTCCTAACCCACTTCCTAATTCAAGTAAAGAATTATATTTACTCAAATCAATTTTTTTTAGAATAAAATTACTTTTTATTTTAGCAATATCTTTCATTGCTAAAAGATAATCATTAAGTCTATGAGAAAATTGTTTTTGATGTTTTGAAGTAAAAGTTATTGGTTTATTTGTATTTAAACTTACTAACAAATTTTGCCAATCAGAAATAAGATTAAAACGATGATGAATAAAATTACCCATATAAAATGGACTATTTTTTACCAAATACTTTGAAGAAATAGAAGTTAAAGAATATTTTCCATTTTTGAATAAAAGTAAATTTAAAAAAATTAAAACATCCAAAAATCTTTTTAAAGATGAATTTGGTATTTTTAAATGACAAGATATTGTTTTTGCAGAAATGGACTTTTTTTCAAGAAAAGTAAAAATATCTAATTGAATAGCTGTAAAAATTACAGATGAAATTTGATAACCTGAACTTAAATTTATAAAATAATTGTGATTTAACATATTTAGTAATTAAGATTTAAAAATTACTTTAATTTATAGTAAAATATTTTTATTTAACAATGTTTTGAATTTTGGTCATTCGAATTTGTTTCGTTTTTACCAATATTTCGTTCCTATGGAACGAATTGAAATGTTTATGATTTTAAATTAAAAATACAATATTCCACAATCCCCAAACTAAAATCCAAAATTTCAATATTCTTTTTTGGTAAAGGCGAACGCCATTCGCCTGTTTGTAAGGGCAATTCATGAGACTGTGTCGCAATAGAAATTTGGCATGAGAAGTATACAACATGTTGTGCCAATATTAGCAATAAATACTATATATGGGATAGTTTTGCCA
>JBDRGX010000027.1:0-2537 GCA_043817485.1 bacterium | reverse complement strand
ATCTTTATTTATAAATGATAAAAATTATTTACAAAATCTTCGAAATATCCAATTTTAACTAAAAACATTATTAAACAGTCAGCTGTATGATCATCAGTAAATATTTGTCTATTATTAAAAATTCTATTTACAAAATTAATTCTTGCAGTCCTATTTTTTTTTTGATTAATTTCTATTAACGTTTTAAATAATTTAGGATTAAAAATCCAATCTTTTATATCTTCAAATAATATTATAAATTTATCATTATTTAGATTATTTTTTTCAGTAATTAATTTATAATGAAATAAATATCCAAGACAAATATCAAAAACACTCTTTACTTTAAAATTATTAGCCATTTGATTCTCTATAATTATATAAACTAAACAATTTTTCCCTAAAGAAATAGATAATTCCAATTCATCATTAAGACGAGTTACATATTTTTTTAATATTTGATTTAATTTATGTACATCTAATTTTCTTTTATGAATATAATACAAATTATAATTTCCTTTCTTTATTATTGATATTTGCTGCTCTCCGTCTAAAACAGCAAATATTCCAATTCCAAAATTTATTAATCCTGGATCTATTGATAAACAAAATGTATTCATATTTTAAAGTGATATAGGTAATGGAGAGCCTGGTGATAAACTCACTAAACTTCCTTTAGCTTTTATTAAATAAATAAATATTCCAACTGCTATTAAAATAACTACTGCAAAACCAATATATATAAAATATTGAATATCTGTCGCTATTTGTCCTGGTAAACTTAAAATACTTGAAATAGGATTTTTTGATCCTCCGAGTCCCATAAATTTAAATATTTAGAAAAAAAAAAAATAAAAACAACAAAAATTTATTTAGGTTTGTATTTCCTATTAAATTTTTTATTTAAGAAAATAATAATTTCGGATTTTTTAACTTCTCCGTAAAAGATTTAAAAGACGATTTTTCTAAATCTTCTTTGGAAATTTTCTTATCATCTGCATAGTTTTCACCAACTATGTGTTCCTTTTCTTTCATAATTTTATTTAATTCTTCTTGAATAATACTTCCAAGAATTAACTCACCTTCTAAATTTTTTGTTAAATCTATAGCTTTACATATATATATAAATTCTGCATAATTCCTTTCTGTATTCATATTTCTTTCAATTATTACAGCCTGATGTTTTCTATTAACATTATCTTGTAAATTATCGATAATTCCTCTTTGAGCTTCATTAAAATTGACTGGTCCCAAGAAATCATTAGCTAAATATTCAATTGCTCTCTTAGAAAATTGGATAAAAGATATAACAAAATCAGCGTTTTCCCTTATCATAGTTGTAACTGCTACTATATATTGTATATTTAAAACGACACATATTTTTATATGTCTCCCTTCTACTGCTAATTGTTTTAAAATTGGATCATTCCAAATATCATCACTTATAATATCATCTAAAATAATTAATATATGAGGATTAACTTCATATAATTGACCTCCTAAAACTATTTTATTATCATTTCCAATTAGTTTTTTCTGGTGACTTATTATTTCTTCTAATTTATCTCTAAGAAAACCTTTGAAAACAAATTTTTCAGGAACTCTGGATTTCCAGAATTTATTAAATTCAGTTTTAGTAAAAACATACACAAAGGGCCATTTATCTCTATTTTTTAATATCATCCAATCTGCGAAAACTGTTTTACCGGAACCTCTCATTCCCATTACTAAAATGAAAGAATTAGGGTTAATTCTTCTAGGGTCCCATTTATTCAATATTCTAGGGAATTTGAAAAATTTGTCTTCATTTCTTATTCCAAATATATTTGAAGCAATTTGATTGTTGAGATATAAATAATTATTCTCATTATTTAAATTTTGACTTGGTGTTTGTGAAATATCCTGTTGAAATTTTGGATTTTGCCATTCTAAAGTTTTCATAGAATTTTTTTAATATTTTTATGTTTAGAATGAGAAAAAAAATTTATTAAAAAAAAAAAAAAAAAAAAAAAACAATTTAATACTTCCCCTTATCTAGCATGAAACTTTCATAAGCGTTTTTCAATTGTTCTATCTCGACTCCTGTCAGCTGTTCAAAACTTCCTTTTGGAATTATACAACAAATGTTTTTTCCACATTCTAAACATTTTCCATAAACACAAAACCTAAATGATTTTAAATTTATATTATTTGTAGTATCAAAATTATTATTAATATTATTAAGTTTTTCCCAAATTGATAAATCTTTCTTTGAATACTCGGAATTCTTATATATTTTATATGATTTTCTCTTTTTTTGAACAGGATATGCTATTACTACTTCGGATATACTTTTCTTTTTGGTTCTACAATGACAACAATAACTATCTGAATAATAATGATAAGTTAAATGCATTGCTATTTTGAATTTATTATTTTTATCAAAAAAAGGTTTTATTTTATCATACTTCTTTTTTATTATATCGGGATTTATTTTTATTGGGTTTTTTTCTTCCATAATATTTATTTTTTAAAAATTTTCTTTTAGGTTTTTTTTGTGGTTTTTTTTTTTTTTTTTT
>JBDRGX010000026.1:0-8126 GCA_043817485.1 bacterium | reverse complement strand
AAAAAATAATAATTTGTTTTATAAGTAGATAAATCAACAGGAATTTTATTTTCTTTTGACCATTTTAAATATTCAATTAACATAATAAATGCTGCTAATGATAATAATATAAAATAACATAGGTTTAAAACAATATCTACTAATAATATTTCTTTACCATTTATTAATATATTAGAACTAAATTTTAATCTATTTAAGATTCTTGCACCTATTTCTACTCCTGGAAACATTCCAATTAAAATTATAATTCCAAGTAAAATATTAGTATGACGGAGTTTATAATGTTTGAATGAACCATATAAAGAAGTAAAAGTAATTGCTAATAAGTCACTACCTACTGCTAAATTATAAGGTATCCCAAAAATTATTCTAAGTATCGGTGTCATTAAAAATCCACCACCAACCCCAAATAATCCAGAAAGAAATCCTATTAGTAATCCAGAAAAAATTATTCCTACTGTATTTATAATATTTAATTCAATCATTTTTTTACCCAATTTATTATTTTAGTCGCACTAAATACTTTTAATTTAATATACTTTTGAGAAGTACTCTTCCCTTCTTGTTAATTCTTTTGCCCATATTGTTACACTCATTTTACTTTTTAAGTTGCAAAATATTTTTTAATTTATGATGACTATATTCAAAAAACTCTTTATATGAATCACAAAAATAATCAAGTTCATAATACTTATTATCATTTATCATTCTATATTTTAAACAACCACCTTTACATATAAAAAACCATTTACATTTCTTACAAGTTTCATTAACTTTTGATTTTAAACTTCCAAAAGTTATTTTATTTTTGCTGAAAAGTTCTTCAAAAGAATTTTCTAAAATATTTCCTAATTTCCATTCTGATTTTACAAAAAAATCACATGGGTATATATCACCATTATATTCTATTACTAAATAATCTCCACATGTATCTTTGAATTCACAATAACCAGGATTTAATCCTGCTAAAACTTCTAAAATATTATCAAAAAATCTTACAGATATTTTTGGCTTTCCATCATTATACCATAAATCAAAAAATTCGCATAAAAATTTTCCATAAGATTTAGATTCTATTGAAAATGATGTAATATTCCCCTTTTCATCTTTTTCAACACAAGGAATTAACTGTATATAAAAAAAATTATTTTGAAGAAAGAAATCATACATTTCTTTTGATTTATTAGCATTAAAATTATTAATAACTGTTAAAATATTAAATTCTACATTTTCTTTTTTTAAAAGAGATATTGCTTGCATTGTTTTAGAAAAACTTTTTCCTCTGTAATAATTATGTATCTCTTCATTACCATCTAAACTTATTCCAATAAAAGTATTATATTCTTTAAAAAGTTTAAACCATTCTTCATTTAATAATATTCCATTAGTTTGAATGCTATTTCCTACTATCTGTCCTGATTTTCCATATTTTTTCTGAAAATCAATAACCTTTCGAAAAAAATCGATTCCTGCAAGTAAAGGTTCACCACCCTGCCAAGAAAATATTGCAGTTCCTGCATTTGAATAAAATAAAGATTTTTGAATTAATTTTTCTAATACATTTTCATTCATTATAGGTGTATTTTCTGAATAAATGTTTTTCGTGGATTTATAAAAACAATATCCACAATTTAAATTACAATCATAAGAAACTGGTTTTATAAGTAATTCAATATTTCTCATATTTTTATTCATTTTTTTATGGAAAACCAAATTTATAAATATAAATTTGGCTTTATTTGTATTTCGCATTTTTCTTTTTTAATTTCACTTAAAAATAAAATTTTTTCTTCTTTTTTCTTTGAACAAATATATTGAAGTGTTGTTAAATTCAAATGATATTTTTGTAAAAGATCCATCAATTCATTAAATCTTGAAAATAAATTAATAAGATATATTTTTCCATTTGGTTTTAACAAATAACTACTTATTTTTATAATATCTTCTAATTTACATTTTACTTCATGTTTTGATATATTTTGTTTAATATCAGAACATTGTCTATTGTTGTTAATTTTATAATAAGGTGGATTACAAGTAATCACATCAAACATATTAAAAGAAAAAATTTGATCTAATTTTTTCAAATCTTCATTTATTATTTCTATGTTTGCTTTATTTAATTTAATATTTTTTTGAGCAAGAATAGCTAATTCTTTTTGAATTTCTACTCCCCAAATTTTTTTTATTTTATATTTTGCTTGTAAAACAATTGGAATTACTCCAGATCCAGTTCCTAAATCAATTACTATTTCATTTTCATTTATTTCAATAAAATCTAATAAACAAAGTGTATCACTTGTAATTTTCATTTTTGAAAATTGCATAATTTGCATTCCATTATCAAATTTTTCTATAAACAATTTATCCATATTTATATTTTCAAAAAAAACATTTTACAAATACAAAAAAATATTAAACTTATGATAGCAATTTTTTGCATTAAATATAAAGATTTTGTAATATGCTCTATTTTTAATTCATCAATTGCATCTCCTAAAAATGGTCTAATTTCTTTTTTTTCTTGATAAAAATTTACACCACCTAATTGTATATTTAATGCTCCAGCAAAACCAGATTCTGAAATACCACTATTAGGACTTGGATGTTTTTTTCTATCTCTTAAAATAATTTTTAAAATATATTTCATTTTTTTGAAATTTAAAGTAGTAAATAAAATTAAAAAAGAAAAAATTCTTGCGGGAATAAAAATTACCAAATCATCTAATTTTGCAGATGCCCAGCCAAAATTAATATATTTTTCATTTTTATATCCTACCATTGAATCTAAAGTATTTATAGCTTTATAAACTAAAGCCAATGGAGCTCCACCAATAAAAACATAAAATAAAGGAGCAATAATTCCATCAACAGTACTTTCTGCGGTTGTTTCAATACAAGCACGAATAATTTCTTTTTCTTCTAAATTTTTTGTATCCCGTCCAACAATTTTTTGAAGTTTTTTTCTTGCATTTTCAATATTTTTTTTAATTAATTCTTTTTTAACTTTTTCAACTTCTACTTTTAAATCTTTGACAGAAATTGTTGTATAAATCAAAAAAACAATAATAAAATATCCTACATATTTATTATAAAACATTGCAAATTTAATTAAATAAAATGAAGATAAAAATACAATAGAAGTGACTGTAATTAGTAGAATGATTCCGCCTATTTTTGTAAAAGGCAATTTTTTTTCTAAAAAATTAATTAAATAACCTATGAATTTTACTGGATGTAGCATCCAATAAGGATCTCCAATAAACCAATCAATAATAAAAGCAAAAACAATTAAAACCATATTTAACACTTTTTTATGTCTAAAATATATTAATCATTAATCCCAAGTTATAATCAAAATTAAAAAATATTTATAAAAGGGTTTAAGGAGTCTATGGGTTAAGGGTTTGAGAAAAAATCCTTTTCCTTTTCTTACCCCCTTTTATGAACAATTTTGGATTATGGATTGATAGGGATATAAAATTATATTTATTCTTACAATCTAAAATCCAAATTCTAAAATCTAAAATTCTTCTTGTTTATTTTTTCTGTCTCCTGCTGGTGAAATTATAGTCATTTAATTGCTTATGATACTTTCCCTTCTACTTTTCTTATGTCCCTCACTAGCGGAATTAAGGGCTTGTGTTTTCATCAATACTCTCAATGTCCCCCGCTGGCGGGGGTTTTAGGGGGGGGGGGGGTGGAATTCTTCTATCAAAATTTCCATCCTTTTTTATTCTATCAAGTTTTTTTCATATTTTTAATCTTCAATCCAAAATCTAAAATTCTTATTATATTTTTGTAATTATAATTTATTTTTTCAATTTTTCTAATTTTTCTTCCCATTCTTTTTTTCTTTGTTTTTCTTGTTCTATAATATGATTTGGAGCATTTTTTATAAAAACTGGATTATTTAATTTTTGATTGATTCTTTCCAACATTTGATTTATTTTTTTGATTTCCTTTTCTTTTTTTTCTTTTTCTTTTTCTTCTGAAATTAAACCTTTTTTAGGAATATAAATTTCTATTTCTTTTATAACATTTACCATAGCATTTTCTACTGGTTCTAATTTTACTCCTAATTGTATTTCTTTAACTTGACAAAGAAATTTTATACATTCAATATGTGCTAAAAATATATTTTTTAATTTTTCATCTGGCAAAGAAAAAACTACTTCAATTTTAGCAGATTGTGGAATATTAGTTTCTCCCCTTACATTTCTAATATAGGTAATTATTTCTATGATTAAATTCATTTTACAAATAACATCTTCATCTATATTTTCATTTTCATATAAAGGCCAAAAAGATTTTATTATATTTTGTTCTAATCCTATTTTTTGCCCTATTTCTTCTGTAATAAAAGGCATATAAGGATGAAGTAATTTTAAAATATTATTTAAAACAAAACACAAAATAATTTGTGCTGTTTCTCTTTCTTCTTGTTTTTCTTTATTATTTAATCGTAATTTACTAACTTCTATGTACCAATCACAAAATTCATGCCAAATAAATTTATTTAAAACAATTGCTACTTCATTAAATTGAAATTCATTTAATTTTGATGATACTTCAAAAATAACTTGATTTAATCTACTAATAATCCAAATATCTACTAATTCAAGATTTTTTAAATCTTTTATGTTTTTATTTTTTAAAAAATTTATAATTATTTCTTGGTTATCTTTGATATTCATCAATACAAATCGAGAAGCATTCCAAATTTTATTAGCAAAAAATTTTGCTGTTTTAATTCGATCTTGAGAAAATAAAATATCCTTTCCTTGAGGAGCAAAAGAAACTATTCCAAATCGTAAAGCATCAGTTCCAAATTCTTTAATTAAATCAATCGGATCTGGAGAATTACCTAAAGACTTACTCATTTTTCTACCTTTTTCATCTCTTACTATTCCATTAAAATAGACTTCTTTAAAAGGTACTTCTCCCATAAATTCTATTCCCGACATAATCATTCGAGCAACCCAAAAAAATATAATTTCTGGAGCTGTAATTAAAGTTGTTGTTGGATAAAAATATTTTAATTCTTTTGTTTGTTCTGGCCAACCAAAAACAGAAAATGGCCAAAGCCAACTTGAAAACCAAGTATCTAAAACATCTTCTTCTTGTTTAAATTCATTTTTTCCACATTTTAAACATTTTAAAGGAAAACTTTTACTAACTTCTATATTAGAACAATTAAGACAATAATAAACTGGTATTCTATGTCCCCACCATATTTGTCTTGAAATACACCAATCTCTAATATTTTCCATCCAATTAAAATAAATTTTTGTCCAATGTTCGGGATAAAATTTTATTTTACCTTGTTTTACTGCTTCTATAGCGGATTCTGCTAATGGTTTCATTTTTACAAACCATTGAGTAGAAAGATAGGGTTCAATTACTGTATGACATCTTTGACAATGACCTATATTATTTGGATAATCTTCTACCTTTTCCAAAAGTCCAAGATTATCTAAATCCATAAGCAACGCTTCACGACATTCAAATCTATCCATTCCAACATATTCACCAGCATTTTCATTCATTATTCCTTTTTCATTCATAATAATAATTGGTTCAAGATTATGACATTTACTTATTTGCCAATCTACCATATCATGAGCTGGTGTAATTTTTACAGCACCTGTTCCAAATTCAATATCAATTTTAGAATCTTGTATTATTTTTAATTCTCTATTCATTATAGGTAAAATAATAGTTTTATCTATCATATTTTTATACCTTGAATCTTCTGGATTAACTGCAATAGCAACATCTCCTACCATTGTTTCTGGTCTTGTTGTAGCAACTGTAATATAAGAAGAAGTTTCTTTAATTGGATATTTAATATAATATAATCTACCACTAAATTCTTCATATTCAACTTCTTCATCAGAAATAGCAGTAGAACATCTTGGACACCAATTAACAATATACTTTCCTTTATAAATTAACCCTTTTTGATAAAGTTTAATAAATACTTCTAAAACTGCATCTGATAATTCTTCATCTAAAGTAAATTTTTGTTTTGTCCAATCACAAGAACATCCTAATTTTCGAAGTTGTTTAACAATGGTTTCACCATATTGATTTTTCCATTCCCAAACTCTTTCAATAAATTTTTCTCTTCCTAATTTATGTCTTGACATATTTTCTTTTTTCAATTGTTTTTCTACTACATTTTGAGTTGCAATTCCAGCATGATCTGTTCCAGGTAACCATAAACTAACTTCACCATTCATTCTTTTCCAACGAATTAAAATATCTTGAAGTGTATTATTTAATACATGTCCTAAATGAAGAATACCAGTAATATTTGGAGGTGGGATTACAATTACATAAGGTTTTTTACTTAAATCAATTTCTGGAGTAAAACAATTATTTTTTTCCCAATATTCATACCATTTATCTTCAATTAAAACTGGATCATATTTAGTATTTAATTCTTCCATATTTTACCTTTGTAAATTAAAATTAATTTTTATAGAATGTATAAATTTATATTATAATGTTTCTAAATAATTTTCTAATTTGTTTAAATATTGACTTTGAGGAAAAAGATGATGCATTTCATTTAAAACAATATTAACTTCTTCTTTCTTTTTACTTTTCACATAAGCAAGAGCTAAACTATAATAAGATTTTTCATCAGTGGGATCTAATTTTATAATTTGTTTGAATTTATTAATAGCATCTTCAAGTTGATTTTTTTGCATATAAATAAATCCTAAATTCCTATGAGCAGAAATAAAAAATGGATCTAATTTTAAAACTTTTTCACATAATTCTATTGCTTCATCAAATTTACCTTCTTTTGCTAATATTACAGATTGATTATTAATTTCATATACTTGATTAATTTGATTTTTTTTAAATTCTTCTAATCTATTATTTATATCTTTATAATTTCCATTAATTTCTTTAATTTTCGCATAAGCTTTAATAGATTTTTCGGTTATTTGATTTTTATTACATAATAAAGCTAATTGATAATAAATTTCTTCTAAAATACCGCTTTCTGTAAGTTTTTTTGTATCAATTTTTTCTAATGATTGAAATGTTTCATCAATTAGTCCTTTTTGTAAATAAATTTTTCCCAATAACAAAAAAGATTCATTTTTAAATTCTGGTATTTCAGCAAGTTTATTTAACTCAAATATTGCTTTATTTATTTCACCTTTTTTGAAATAATTTTCAGCTAATGATTTTCTAATTATAGAATTTGTTGAATCTTTTCTCAATATATCTATATATTCTTCTAATATTTTTTCTAAAATACTATTATCTATATCATATGCTTTTTTAAATTCATTTATTACAGAAACATAATCTTTTTTTAATAAATATAATTTAGCTATATTCATATAAATATTTGCAGATGGAAAAATTTCACTTGCTTTATGATAAAGTTCAAAAGATCTGTTAAAATTATCAAAGTTTTTATAAATTTCTGCTATTTTTATAATAATATTAATATCATTAGATTTTTGTTCTAAAATTTCTTCTAAATTATTTGTTATTGTTTCCATCATAGATGGATCTATAAATTGCACTCGTTCATATTCTTCAAAAGATGCTTCAATATTCCCTTGTTCTTTATAAATTTTGGCTAATTTTAAATAAGGATTTGGATCTTTATTATTTAACACTTTACTAATTTGAAAACTATTTATTGCTTCTTGTATTTTTCCTTGTTCATAATATAATTCTGCTAAAGTATATCGTATATTAAAACGATCTGTTGAAGATAAATTTTTTTTAAATAATTTTTCATAAGTATTAATAGCTTCTTTTGTTAATCCTTGTTTTCTTTGTAATTCACCTAAACACATAAAATTTGTTATATTATCAGGATTATTTTTTATTATTTTTTGATATAAAAGAATACCTTCTTTATATAATTTTTGTTCGTTATAAATTTCTGCTAATCGCATACTTATTTTCATATTTTTTGGTTTATATTTAAGATATTTTTTATAATATATAATTGATAATTTTATATTTCCTTTTTTATAATTATCATTTCCTTTTTTTAAAAAATAAGAACTTCTAAAAAAAAATATAAAAATAAGAATAATTGCTCCAATTCCAAATAAAACAAACACAGAAAATATAAATCGTGG
>JBDRGX010000025.1:0-23410 GCA_043817485.1 bacterium | reverse complement strand
AGTAAATCCTATAAACTCAATAAAAAAATAGAAAGTTTTTTAAACCAACGAGAATATGTGAAAATATGTTAATTTTTCAATCTAAAAAATTAACATTTTCACGTAGTAAAAAATTAACATATTGACAAAGTAACAACAGTTAATATAATATTTACTTTTTTTACAATTCATAATTAAATTATATTATTCAACCAAACCATTTTAAATTAAAACTTGACTTTTATTTTTTATAATAATTAAAGTAAATAAATTTTTATAATTTCCTTTTTTTAATTTGGAATAAAAATGAAATATATTCTTATTGTAGGTGATGGGATGGGAGATTATCCCATTCCTGAGTATGAAAATAAAACTCCATTAGAAATAGCAAAAATTCCTTATTTAGATTTTTTAGCATCTCATGGAGAAATGGGATTAGTTAAAACCATTCCATCTCGTATGCCCAAAGGAAGTGATGTAGCTAATCTTAGTATTTTAGGATATAATCCTAAAAAATATTATATTGGCAGAGGATTTTTAGAAGCAACAAATATGGGAATTAAAATTGATGATAAACAATCAGTTTTTAGATGTAATTTAATAACAGTAAAAAATGATATTTTGTTTGATTATTCTGCTGGTCATATTTCTAATAAAGAAAGTCATAAACTTATAAAAACTTTAAATGAATATTTATCTACAAATAAAGTAAAGTTTTTTTCTGGAGTAAGTTACCGTCATATTTTAACTTTATTTGAAGATTATTCTAATTTAATATGTAGACCACCTCATGATATTATTAATCAGCCTTTTAAAAAATTTTTACCAAAAGGCAAAAATTCTGATTTTATTATAAATCTTATTAATGAATCAAAAAAAATTTTAGAAAATCATCCAGTAAATATTTTAAGAAAAAAGGAAAATCTTAATTTAGCAAATATGATTTGGCCATGGGGACAAGGAAAAAATAAAAATGCTCCTACTTTTAAAGAAAAATATGGATTAAATGGATCTGTTGTTTCGGCTGTAGATTTAATTAAAGGTATTGGAAAATGGATAGGATTAGATGTAATTACAGTTTCAGGCGCTACTGGTTATTTAGATACTAATTATGCTGGGAAAGTTAAATCTGCTTTAAAATCTTTAGAAAAAAAAGATTTTGTTTTTATTCATATTGAAGCTCCTGATGAAGCAAGCCATTCTGGAGAATTAGAATTAAAATTAAAAGCAATTGAAGATTTTGATAAAAAAGTAATTTTACCAATGTTAGAAGGATTAAAAAAATTTCAAGAATATAAAATTATGGTTTTACCAGATCATTATACACCACTTTGTTTAAGAACTCATTCAGATGATCCAGTTCCATGGGTGATTTATTCTTCAAAAAAAGAAAAAAATACAAAATTAGTTTTTAATGAAAAATTAGCAAAAAAAAGTGGTATTTATTTTAAGCAAGGATATAAATTAATAAAATATTTTTTAGAGAAATAATAGTAATTTTCATGTTGTTTTTTTTGATATAATTTATTCCAAGTTGCAATTAGAAATAAAATTCGGTAGAAATATTTATATTTATTTTAAATTGAAATTTTTTTTAATATTTCGATATTCGAATTTTCTTTATATTCTCCTTTTAATTGCAATTTAATAGAGGTTGTATTTTGTTAAATTTTGATATTGGCAAAAAAAATATAGTAAGTATTTTTTTAATATTTGCTTTAATTTTTAGTTGTATTTATATTGGATGGTTAATTGTTAATCCACCTTCTATTAAATTTATTTTTGTAAGTATTTTAGTAATATTTTTCTTTATTTTTTTATTAAAATTAGAAATAGGTATTTATTTTTTAGTTTTTTTAAGTCCTTTGCTTTATTTTACGCCAAGTTTTTATATAGGACCATTTAGATTTTGGATAGAAGATATTTTAATAGTAATGATTTTATTTTTGTGGTTATTTAAAATTGCTTTAAAAAAAGAATTTTACGAAATTCCTCCTTTACAAACATCTATTTTTGTTTTTATTTTTTTTGCATTATTGAATATTTTTATTTCTATTATTGTTTTTTCTTATTCTTTTCAGGAAATAATAAATGCTATTAGAATTTTTATGAAAGAATGGGTAGAATATATTATTCTTTATTTAATATGTTTTAATTTAATAAAAACAAAAAAGCAAATTAAAATAGTTATGGCTTCACTTTTAATAGGTGCTTTTATTTCAGTTTTTATTTTAAAATTTTCTAAACAAGGAATAATGGAAGGAAGAATGGGTGGTGGTTTAAGTGATATTTCTGATGCTTATTATAGTCCTAATGTATTTGGTTTATTTTGTGTAATAATGATTAGTTTATGTTTATTTTACTTTATGTATACAACAAATATATTTAAAAAAGTATTTTTTGCAATACTTTCCATTCCTTTTATTTCTCTTTTAATAGAAACTGCTTCAAGATCTGCTTTTTTTTGTTTTATTGCTTTGTTTATCATAATTTTTTTTGTTACTAAAAAAAAAATTATTATATTGGGAATTCCTTTTTTAATTTGGACATATTTTCATCTTCCTCCAGATGTTATGTTACGAATGAAATCTACATTAGAATTAAGCAAAGATATTGGTTATAAAGAAAATGCTATGATTATAAATATATTTGGAAAAGAATTTATTCCCGAAGGATCTACAGTATTAAGATTAAAATATTTATTAGATCTTCCATCATCTATAATGACTTTCTTTTTTTGTGGATTGGGCTATGTTGAAATGCCTATAGATAATAATTTTTTTAGTATTTTAGTACATTATGGATTTTTTGTTTTATGTTTTTTTGTAAGAATTTTGATTATTTTTGGAAAAAAAATAAAAGAAAATATAAATAAAACTAAAGATATATTTTTCAAAAAAATAAATCAAAATATTTTAACTATTTTGATAATAATTTCAATTTTTGCTTTTTCTTCTCGTGCTTTTACTTCTCCTAGAATTAGTATTTTATTTTGGATATTAATGGCAATTAGTATGAGAAGTGAAGATTGGTGTCAAGAAAATGAACAAAAAAATGAAATTGAAAGATAACATTTAAAAATGACTATTTTATTTTTTACTTCAGAACTTCCATATCCTTTAATTACTGGAAGTAAAATAAAAACTTTTAATTTAATTAAAAATTTATCTTCTAAACATAAAATAATACTTCTTTCTTTTGCTTCAGAAAAAGAAAAAGATGTTATTGTTTATTTAAAAAAATGGTGCATAGATGTAAAAATAATATTAATTCCTTTAATAAAAATAAATTTAATATACCGAATTATTAGATTTATTTCTTTTTCTCCAGAAGTAATTAGAAAATATATGTCAAAAGAAGCAAAAGAAACTTTTTTAAACATATTAAATAATTATAAAATTGACCTAATTCATTTTGATGCTATTTATGTAAGTAATTATATTAAATATGCTAAAAATATTCCTACTGTTTTACACCAAAATAACATCGAATCTTTAAATTATTTAAGTGTAATAAAAAAAAGAAAAATTAGTAAATTAAAAAAAATACGACTTTTTTTTGAATATTACAAATATAAAAAATATGAATTTAATATTTGCAAAAAATTTAATTGTTGTTTAATGGTTTCTTTAGAAGAAAAAGAAATTTTAAAAAAAAACTGTTCAAAAGTAAAAACTGATTTGTTATTAAATGGAGTAGATAGTGATTATTTTAAACCTATGGAAACCAAAATAGAACCTTTTAGTTTAGTTTTTACTGGAACAATGTATTATGAACCAAATATAGATGCAATGGAATATTTTTGTCAAAATATTTTTCCTTTGTTAAAAGAAAAAATTCCATTAGTAAAATTATATATTGTTGGACAAAAGCCACCTCAAAAAATAATAAATTTTGGAAAAGATGAAAATATTATTGTTACTGGATTTGTAGAAGATATAAGAGAATATATTGCTCAAAGTTGTATTTATATTGTTCCTGTAAGAACTGGTGGTGGAACTAAAACAAAAATATTAGAAGCTTGGTCAATGGAAAAACCAATTATTTCTACTTTGTTTGGAGCAATGGGCTTAAATTATATTTCTAATGAAAATATTATTATCGCAGATACTTCTTTAGAGTTTGTTGATAAAATAATAATGTTATTTGAAAATGAAAATATGAGAATAGAATTAGGTAAAAAAGGAAGAGAAACAATAGAAAAAAAATATGATTATAAATTAATAAGTGAAAATTTAGATAAAATTTATCATAAAATAATTGAAAATAAAAAAAATGAAAGGAAATGTAATTATGAAAAAATTTTTAATAGTTATTTGTATATTTTTATTTTATTTTTCTCCATCTTATTCTGATTATATAAAATTTGGTTATGTAGATATGAGTAGAATTTTTGAAGAATATTCTTCTGCTAAACAAGCAAAATTAATTCTTCAATCAGAATTAGAAGAAAAAGAAAAAGATTTAGAAAAATTAAAAAAAGAAATAGAAAAACAAAAAGAAGATTTTGCAACAAAAAAAATATTTTTAGATGAAAAAGCAGAACAATCTTTTAAAAATGAAATAGAACAAAAAACTAAAAATTATGAAAAAATTGCTCAAGGTTATTATGCAGAAATTTCTCAAAAAGAAGAAAAATTTGTTAAACAAATAAAAGAAGAAATTGCATTAGTTATCAAAAAAATTGGTGAACAAGAAGAATATGGTTTAATTTTTAATAAAGATGAAACAAAAATTCTTTATGCAGGTCCAAAAATTGATTTAACAGATAAAATAATTCAAATACTTAATCAACAAGAAGAACAAAAAGAAAATAATGAATTACAAGAAAATTCTAATGAAGAGAAAAATAATGAAACTCAAGGAAATTAATCAAATAATTAATGGCAAACTTTTTGGAAATGAAGAAATTGTTATTGAAAACATTGTATCAATAGAAAAAGCAAAACAAGGAGATATTTCTTTTATAGCAGAGGAAAAATTTTTCCCTTTACTTGAAATTACGAATGCTTCTTGTGTTATAGTATCTAAAATTCCCCAAAATCCAAGATGTGCTTTTATTCAAGTAGAATATCCATATATTGCTTTTAAAAAATTAGCAGATATATTTTATCCTTTTGATAAACCATTTCAAGAAATTCATTCTTCTGTAATATATGGAAAAAATTGTAAATTTGGAAAAAATATTTCTATTGCTCCTTTTGTTTTTATTGCAGATGAAGTTATTTTAGAAGATAATGTTGTAATTTTTCCTCATACTTATATAGGTAGTAAATCTAAAATAGGTGAAAAAACAATAATTCATTCAAATGTTTCTATTAGAGAAAAATGTATTATTGGAAAAAATGTTATTATTCATAATGGGACTTGTATAGGATCAGATGGTTTTGGTTATACTAATATTAATAAAAGTTATTTTAAAATTCCTCAAATAGGAAAAATAATTATAGAAGATAATGTTGAAATTGGTTCTAATGTAAGCATTGATAGAGCAACTTTAGATAGTACTATTATTGGAAAAGGTACTAAAATAGATAATCTTGTTCAAATAGGACATAATGTGAAAATTGGAGAAAATTGTATTATTGCTGGAATGGTTGGGATTGCTGGAAGTGTTAAAATTGGAAATAATGTTATTTTAGGAGGTCAGGCAGGGATAAGCGATCATGTTGAAATTGGAGATAATGTGATAGCTGGATCTCGAAGTGGTATTATTAAAAATATTCCAGCAAATACTGTTGTTTCTGGTTTTCCAGCACGAGAACATAGAAAAGTATTAAAAGAAAAAGCATATTTGAATAAATTGCCAAATTTGATTAAAAGGATTAGTGAAATTGAAAATAAAATCAAATAAGATACTATTTTTCTTTTTAATTTTTTTACTTTTTAGTTGTAAATCCTTACCTCAAAAACCTTTATTAAAAAAAGAAATATTTCCATTAGAAACTCTTGAATTAATTCAAAAAAAATTAAAAAAAATAAACAATGTTAAAGCAAATTTAACGGGTAAAATTATAACTCCAGAAAAAAGTATAAGTTTTAAAGCAAAACTTTTTATTCTTCCACATTTTTATAAAATACGATTAGAGGTTATTGGTCCATTAGGACAAATATTTGTTTTTGTTGTAATGGAACAAGAAAAATTATCTGTTTATGTGCCATCGAATAATGTTTTGTTTAAAAAAAAACTTGCTGATATATTTGGTGAAGTAAATTTTAAAGAAATTATTGGTTGTTTTTTAGGTTCCCCTTTTTTGAATAATTGCAAAGAAAAAGTAGAAATAGAAAAAGATGATACAAAAATTTGTATTAAAAAAAATGGAGAAAAAAAATGTTATTTTTGGTTTGATGATTTTTTTCCTGCGATTAAAAAATATGAAAAAAATAACATTAATGTTTTTTATTCTAATTTTAAAAATATAAATAATATTTCTTATCCACATTTTATTAAAGTTTATTTTCCAGAAAAAGAAATAACTCTTGAAATTAACTATACAAAAATAAAAATAAATGATGTAATTAAAAAAGATTTATTTAAAATAAATTATCCTGAAAATACTATAATTGTTAATGAATTTAATTAATACCAAGTCGTATTCAAACGCTAATTGTGTTGGCTTTGTTGTCAGCTTTTTCAGCGTATTATTTGATACAGATTTGTCGATTTCTTCTTGTGTCTTTATTATTATTTTGAATGCAACTTAGTACAAACAAAAAAAATTAATTATGAGTAAAATAAAATTACTTTCAGAAAATATTATAAATAAAATTGCAGCTGGTGAAGTGGTAGAAAGACCATTTTCAGTAGTAAAAGAATTGCTTGAAAATTCTATTGATGCAAAAGCTAATTCAATTTTTATTAAAATAAAAAATGCAGGTAAAAGTTTAATTCAAATAATAGATGATGGAATTGGAATGAATAAAGAAGATGCTTTGCTTGCTTTAAAAAGACATAGTACAAGTAAATTAACTCAATTAGAAGATTTATTTAATATTAATACATTGGGCTTTAGAGGAGAAGCACTTCCAAGTATTAGTAGCGTTTCTTTAATGGAACTTATAACTTGTGATAATGAAAATGGATTAGGAATTAAAATTATTATTGAATCTGGAAAAATAAAAGAAATTAAAGAAATTGGAATGTCAAAAGGAACTATTTTTAAAATAGAAAATCTTTTTTTTAATATTCCAGCTCGTTTAAAATTTTTAAAATCAGATACTACAGAATTTAATCATATTATTAAATTAATAGAAAAATATGCTTTAATGTATTTTAATATTCATTTCAAATTAGAACATAATGATAAGGTTATTTTTAATCTTCCTTCAAATAAAAATTTTTCAGATCGTTTTTTGGCTTTATATGGAAATGAAATAAATGATAAAGTTGTACTTATTAAAGAGGAAAAACCAAATCTAAAAATAACTGGAATTATTTCAAAAATTTCTTATACTAAAACAAACAGAGATGATCAAATTTTTTTTGTTAATAAAAGATTTATAAAAAGTGATATTATAAGATATGCTATATCAAGTGCTTATAAAGAATTAATCCCATCTAAACAATATCCTTTAGCAATTATTTTTTTGGAAATAAATCCCGCAATAATAGATGTAAATGTTCATCCTACTAAACAAGAAATTAAATTTTCTGATACTAATGAAATATATTTATTTACAAAAACTGCTTTAAGAAAAAATTTAATTTCTTTAGATGAATCTCCAGAAATAAAAATTCCAATTTATGAAAAACAAAATGATTATCCTCAAGAGCAATTTGTTAAAGAAGCAATTAGTGATTATTTTATTTCTTCTCAAAAAACTAAACAAAAAGATGAAAAGCCATTTTTACAAAATTTTTTTCCGTCTTTTTCTTTTTCATACAATGTATTTCAAATAAAAAATTTATATATAATTTATAATGAAGAAAATGAATTAAGAATTATAGATCAGCATGCTGCTTGTGAAAGAATTTTATATGAAAAATTAAAAAATGAGTATAAAGATAAAAAAATATTAATTCAAAATCTTTTAATACCAGTTAATTTAGAAATAACTTATTCAAAATCTGAAATACTAAAAAATAATTTGAATTTTTTTTTTAAGTTTTGGGTTTGAAATAGAAAATTTTGGAAATAAAAGTTTTGTTATAAGATCTGTTCCAGATTTATTGAAAAATTGTAATTACAAAGAAATAATTGAAAAAATGATTGAAAATTTAATTGATAAAAAAACAAATGAAAAAAATGTAGAAGAAATTTTAATTTTAATTAGCTGTTATTCTTCAATTAGAAAAGGACAAAAATTAACTAATGAAGAAATGCAAAAAATAATTAAGGATCTTTTAAAAACCGAAAATCCTTTTACTTGCCCACATGGTAGACCAACAATGATTAAATTATTATTTACAGAACTTGAAAAAAAATTCAAAAGATAATGTTATATAAAATATTTTTTAACATCTACTGGCATCCCATTTTTAAAAGCTGATTCTTCTGCTGCCCAAATAATAGCTTCTGTTCTTTTTACTAAAGGAGAATTAAACCCTAATAATGGATCTTCTTCATTATTTAAAGAATACTTAACAAATTCTCTAACACTAAGACCACATTGATGTTTCCAAACATTTCCACTATCAAGATGATGTTGAGCAAAATTACTATCTGGTGAATAATTTCTTTGTAATGTTTTAGAAGACCACATTACTCTTGTATCTAAAGAATTGTAAGGATTGTAATCAAATTGTCCATTAGTGCCTATAATTGTATGTCTTGCATCATATTTTTCTGCAAAATCAATATTCCCTTGAATAATGCTAATTATATTATTTTCAAATATAATCATTATATCATATTGAGTATCATAATCAAAATTTCTTATTTTTGCGGGATTACTTTTGCTAATAACAGTTATTGGATTTTTGTTGACTTGAAATACAGTTAAAGAAATAGCATGACAAATTCCCATTGGAATGGCTCCACCACTTTTTTCTTTAGAAAGTTTCCAAGTTTGTCCAGCAGTTTGTTCAACTTGAATAGGATGACGATAAGTAAAATGTGTAGAAGCAATTTCTCCAAAAGCATTTTGATTTATTAATTCTTTAAGTTTTTGTTGTTCATCATAATGAACTAAAATATAATCTACTTTTGTAGTAAGTTTATTTTCTTTACTAATTTTTAATAATTCTTGAGAATCTTTGTAAGTAGTAGAAAAAGGTTTTTCTAAAAATACATGTTTTCCAGATTTAAGAGCTTTTATTGTAAATTGAGCATGAAGATTATTAGGAACAGCAATAATAACAGCATCTATTTCTTGACAAGATAATAATTCATCATAAGAAGTAAAAAGATTTGCTTCATCTAAACATAATTCATTTTTTTTTGCAATAAGTATGTCTTTATTCAAATCACATAATCCTTTTACTACAGAAATAGAACTTTTATTTCCTTTTTTTGTTTCTAAATCAAATCCCATTTCATCATATTCAGATCCAATAATAAGAGCACCAGCCATCCAACCAGATGCTCCAACAATTCCAATTCGAAGTTTTTTATCCATTTTATTTTTCCTTTTTTATAAGTTTTAAAATTTTATTAATAGATTCTGCAAATAATTCTGTAGATTCTGGGCCAGAACCAGTAATAATTTTTCCATCTACAACTACGGGCTCATTTTTATAAATAGATTTATTTTGTTTTAATTGATTGATACAATCTTGATCTGGCCAAACAGTTGCTTTTTTCCCTTCTAATACATTAGCATTAGCCAAAGTAATTTATGCTATACAAATAGCAGCAAGTATTTTATTTTGTTTTATACCAAGTCGCATTTAAACGCTAACTGTGTTGGCTTTGTCGTCAGCTCCTTCAATGTATAATCTAATACATTTTTGTCGCTTCCTCCTTGCCGCCTTGTTATCATTTAAATGCAACTTGGTACGAATGTTTCTTTGCATATATTATGAGCTATTTTATTATTCCAATATATTGAACTACCAGATCCACCAATAAAAACAATTGCTACATAATCAAATACTTTAATATCTTTTACTAATAAATCTATTTTTACTTTTTCTCCTAATTTTCCAGTAGCATAATTTTTTTGAGTAGAAGCAGTTATTATTTTATAATTTTTATTTTCTAAATACTCTTTAGTTCCTTGATATTCTATATTTTGAAAATTTTCAAAAGAAATAATTAAACATATTTTTTCTTTTTCTTGAGCATTTACAAAAGTAATTAAAGGAAATAATAAAAAAAGTAGATGTTTCATTGTTTCTTTCCATAATGCAATAATGCAATAATTTTTTTTGATTTTGTATTAATTTTAAATTAATTTGTCAAAAAAATTAAAATAATAAGGTCAATTATAGCAATTTGTTAAACCTTGATTGATTGTCTAATAATTGTTTTCCACTTTTCTGGTGCTGCTTTTCTTATATCACTTAAATATATCTCATGATGTTTACCAAAAAAATTAAACCCATTGTCTTTAATAAAGTTATGTAATTTTTCAATAGTAGTACCTTCCTCTGAAAATGGACCAATGTGCATTATTTGTGCTGACTTACCTTCTGAAAATGCCTCAAAACGAACATTTAATAATGCTGTTAACTTCTTCTTTTTTTTAATTTGCTCTACTGCTTCATTAAATAGTTTCTCTGTTACATATTCTGGCTGCATAATCATAAGCGTCCATTTCCAAATATTTTTATTTTCTATTTTAAACTGCGACATATCATCAGCCCACCATAGTCCTTCTAATGGCATAACTCCATAATCAATTTCTTCTTTACTTTTTTTAATCATAAACTTTAATGTGTAAGAAATGCTAAATAAAGATTCAACAGCATCTTGAAATTCTTGAGATTTATTTGGATCCCCTTTTCCATCAATCATAAGAAAGTTCATTGGCAACACTTCTACAATTTCTACTTTCATAGCAGAAGAATTATATAATTGCTTGAGATCTTTTTCATAATCTATCTTTTTCATTCGTCACCCATTTTTATTTTAAACTATCAATCAATAACAAAAATACTTTTTCTGATAGCTGACACCTGAAAGCTTTTTCTTACCATTCAGACCTCAATTCACGGGTCATCAACCCTTCTATTGCTTTCTGAGGATTTTTGCCTTCAAAAAGCACATCATGGATAGCAGTGGTAATTGGGAGTTCAATCCCTAATTTTCCAGATAAAATAAAGGCTGCTTTTGTTGTATTTACACCTTCAGCAACCATGGTCATGGTTGATAATGCCTCATTAAGCGATATGCCCTTACCTATTAATTCCCCTAAGTATCGATTACGGCTATGTTTACTAGTACATGTCACTACCAAATCCCCGATACCTGAAAGTCCAAAAAAAGTCTCTCGTTGAGCTCCCATTGCTACCCCAAGTCTGGAGATTTCCGCAAGACCACGGGTAATAAGTGCGGCATTCGTATTATCTCCAAAGCCAAAACCACACAAAATACCAGATGCAAGAGCGATAATGTTTTTAAGAGATCCACCTAATTCTACTCCTTTAATATCAAGATTTGTATAAACCCTAAAATAGGGCGTACTAAATAATTCCTGAATAAATCTTGCTGTTTTTTCCTGTTTGGCAGCAGCCACTACTGTTGTTGGAACCTGTCGGCTTACCTCTTCAGCATGAGAAGGACCTGATAATACCTCAATATCTTCAATAATTTCAGGTGCAACCTCTGATTCAATTATCTGTGAAACAGTACTCAGGGTGTCCTGTTCAATCCCCTTGGCAGCTGAAACAATAACTACCCCTTTTCTTATCCATGCGGAACACCTTTTCATAACAGATCTTACTGCATGAGATGGGACAACAACAACCAAACATTCTGTGTTCTGCAGACATTCTTCGATGCTATTTGTAATAACAATCTCTGCCGGAATAAAAACACCCGGCAAAAACTTGATGTTCTCCCGATGTTTATTCAGCACATCTACATGCTCTTTATAATGTTCCCATAGAAAGACCTGATAGCCCTTGTTTGCTAACAATATGGCTATCGTTGTCCCCCATGAGCCGGCGCCCAATACGGTTATTTTCATTTGTTAAATATAATAATCCATATAAATAATGTCAAGCATTTTTTCAGGTTTGTGATTTTGTTAATGATTGAAAAAAGACATTTATTTAAAACTTTATAATACCAAATTTTTTTTAAATTTTTTGCTTTTTTACCAATGATAATAGAGAAAAAAATAAAATGAATTTTTATCAAGTGTTGTTTTGAAAAACAAAAAAACAAGACTTTAAATTAATGTATAAAAAAATAAAGAAAAGATATTATAGCAGTTCTATTTCATCTTCCAAAGATTTTTGGTAAAAAACACATTAAAAAATTATTCAATAACGAAAAAACTACAATAAAAAAATATAATTAATTATTAACTATTTTTATATCACCCCAAATACCAATTTTATCATTTTTAATTATTAAAACACCTTTTAATCCATTTATATTTTTAACAAATTCTATTCCTTGAAAAATATCTAATTCATTTTTAATAAGATTTCCAACAGCTGTAGCTGCTGCATCAGATAATGCAGTAGAGGAAGAAATGATTGTAACTGCATCTGCTTTACCAAAACTTAAAGAATGTCCTACAGTTCCTGATGAAGTGCAAATTCCTAACGGAGTTTTTTCTGGAAAAATTTCTATAGCTATTTTTTTTGTAAAAAAAGAATTACCAGCATAAATACCTATATATCTTTTTTTCGAACTTTTTATAAATATATCTCCACCATTTTCTACAATTATTTCTTTTGAATAGTTTAATAAAGTTTTTCCTACAAATTCAGCAATTGCTCCAGCAACTGCTGCCATTGGACCAACCCCAACTTTTGCACTTGCTTTAATCATTTCTTTTACAATAGAAGGAACATTTTTTTCTAAATATATAGGTTCTAAACTTGTTAAAAATAATGGATTTTGTTTTATATAGTTTTCTATGTCTAATCTATATTTAGAAATTGCTTTAAGAGTTTTTCTTGTTATTTTTTTTTTCTACTTCAATATCTGCTCTAATATATAAATCAGTTTCATTGATTATTGCATTAAATGAAACTAAATCTTTATTCTCACACCAATTCCTATAAAACCGTTCTTCGCCCATTTAAAAATGTACTTCCATTGCTCTTGTAGGACAAGCAGAAACACAAAGTTCACAAGCAATACATTTATTGTCATAAAAATTAACTTTTCGAGTAATAGGATCTATAATTAAAGCATCAGTTGGACATACTGAAATGCAAGCACCACAATGAGTACATCTTGCATTATTACGAATTATATCTTGACTAAGTAATTGTATTTTTACTCCAATTTGCGTTAAATAATATATTCCTTTATTATATTGTTCATTTTCTCCTTTAAGTTCTAAAATTAAAAGTCCTTCTTCTTGAGGAGTTATATAAGCTTTAAGAATATTAAATTCTAAATTATAATCTTTAACTAATTTACAAACAATTGGTTGATTAACTAATCGATAAGGAAATTTTAAAACAATTTTAGAAATCATAGATTTCTCCTTAATCTTTTTTTATAAAATTTTTGCAAAATATTAATTATATTATTATTTATATTAATTTGCATTCAAAATAATAACAAGGCGGCAAGAAGAAGATATGCTGAATTTGTTTGTGCGGACGAAGTTAAATAATACATTGAAAAAATTAACATAATTAGCATTTAAATGTAACTTGATATTATAAAATAATTGCAAATTGATTATAAATTAAACAATTTCAATAATATAATATTAAAATAAAAAAGGAAATTATTTATTTCCTTTTTTATTTTTTAATAATCTTGCTTTATTTAAATTTATTAACAGAAAATTTAGTTTTTTTCTTAAATGACTTTCTTATTTTTTTCTTTTTCATAACACTTGGTTTCATATAATATTCTCTTTTTTTTATTTCTGCCATAATTCCAGATTTTTCGTATTTTGATTTAAATTTTTTCAAAGCAAATTCTAAAGATTCATTTTCTCTTAATCTAATTTCTAACATTTAATTTAATCACCTCGCTTTTTTTTTGATTTTTTTTATAAATTAATTTTTAACTTTAAATTCATTCAAAGGAAAATATTTAATCATATTTTCTTCTAACCACTTAAGAGATTCAATTGGTGAAAGATTCCAATTAGTAGGACACATAGAAAGTATTTCTACCATTGAAAATCCTTTATTATTAATTTGAGCTTCAAATGCTTTTTTTAAACATTGTTTTGTTTTTTTTATATTTACTACATTATTAAGTGCACATCTTGCAATATAAGCGGATCCTTCTAATTGACTTAAAAGTTCAGCCATTTTAATTGGATAACCAGTTGTTTTAAAATCCCTTCCTTGTGGTGTTGTTTTTGTTTTTTGTCCTATTAAAGTAGTAGGAGCCATTTGTCCACCAGTCATTCCATAAGTAGCATTATTAACAAAAATAGTTGTAATAGATTCTCCTCTATTTGCTGCATGAATAATTTCACAAGTTCCAATAGCAGCTAAATCTCCATCTCCTTGATAAGTAAAAACAATATTTTCTGGTAAAACTCTTTTAATTCCAGTAGCAACTGCTGGAGGTCGCCCATGAGCTGCTTCTGTAACATCAAAATTAAAATAGTCATAAGCTATAACAGCACAACCTACTGGAGCAATCCCAATTGTTTTTTCTCTTATATTTAATTCATCAATTACTTCTGCTATTAATCTATGTATAAGTCCATGTCCACAACCTGAACAATAATGAAAATTTTTTTCTTTTAAACTAATTGGTTTTGTAAATATTTTTTTCATTTTACTATTTTTTTTATTTCCTCTAAAATTTCTTGTGAAGTAGGAATGGCTCCTCCCATTTTTCCAAAAAAATTAACTTCACAATTTCCTAAAACTGCTAATTTAACATCTTCTAACATTTGACCCGCATTCATTTCTATTACTAAAACTTTTTTTACTTTAGAAGAAACTTCTTTTATGATAGAATAAGGAAATGGCCAAACAGTAATAGGTCTTATAAAACCAATTTTCATTCCTTGTTTTTGAGCTTCTTTTACAGCTGATTTAGCAATTCGAGCACAAGAACCAAAAGCAACTACTAAATATTCTGCATTTTCTATATTTTCTGCTTGATATTTTATTTCTGTTTTTTCTATTTTTAAATATTTTTCTTGAAGATGTAAATTATGTTTTTCTAAATCTTCACAATTAAGAAATAATGATTTAATAAAACGAGGAGGTCTATTTAAAGCACCCCTTAATGTCCAATCATAAGAAGGAATTTTATTTAAAGAAGGTTTTCTTAAAATTACTGGTTCTTTCATTTGAGCTAAAATAGCATCACCTAAAATTAAAACAGGATTTCTATATTTAAAAGCTAAATCAAAACTTAATATTGTAAGATCCATTAATTCTTGTAAAGATGTTGGAGCAAAAACTATTAAACGATAATCTCCATGTCCACCACCTTTAGTTGATTGAAAATAATCACTTTGAGATGCTTGAATTCCACCTAAACCAGGACCACTTCTATTCATATTTACTATTAAAGCTGGCAATTCACATCCAGCCATATAAGAAATTCCTTCTTGTTTTAAACTTATGCCAGGACTTGAAGAAGAAGTCATTGCTTTTTCTCCAGTCAAAGCTGCTCCAAAAACCATATTAATTGCTGCAATTTCACTTTCTGCTTGAATGAAAACACCACCTACTTGTGGTAATCTCCATGACATATAAGCTGGTATTTCATTTTGAGGAGTAATAGGATACCCAAAATAATATCTACATCCAGCAATAATAGCTGCTTCTGCAACTACTTCATTACCTTCCATTAAAACTTTTTTTTCTTGTTCCAAAAAATACCCCTTATTTTTTGTAGACTTCAATTGCAATATCAGGACATACTAAAGCACAAATTCCACAACCATTACACTTTGCATCTTCTTTTAAATATACAAAATGGTAACCATTAGCATTAAATTTTAATGATAAATTTAAACTTTTATTAGGACAAAATTTTATACAAAATCCACAGCTTTTACATTTATTAGAATTTATTTCAATTTTACCTTCCAAAACATATTCCTTTTTACTTAATTTTAATATAGTTTCATAATAATTAAAAGCAAAATACAGAATTTTACACAAATTTTATATTTTTTAAAATTTTTTAAAATTTAAGTAGTAAATTATATTTTTATTTCTATGAATTGTCAAGAAAAATATATTAAAGCTTAAAAATCAAAAAATTATTCAAAGCTTCATAATTTGTGCAAGTCGCTATAATTCTAATTTTATAACAAAACTAATATTATTTAATAACAATTTTAATGATTATGATGACAATTTAATTTTAACCAAAGTATAAAACAAATTCCTAATATAAAAAATAACATTGAAAATATTGATTTTTTTTGATTTGTTTCTTTATGTAATTCTGGAATTAAATCACAAGCAGCAATATAAATAAATCCACCAGCAGTAATTGGTAAAAGTATTACAGAAAAAAATTCTATTTTATTTGCAAAATAATAACCTATAATTGTTCCTATAATAGCTGTAGTTCCAGAAAAAAAATTATATAATAAAGCTTTAAATTTACTAAATCCTCCATATAATAAAACACCAAAATCTCCTAATTCTTGTGGAATTTCATGAAGAATTATTACAAAAGTTGTAACTAACCCAAATTTAATATCTACCATAAAACTCGTACCTATAATAAGCCCATCCATAAAATTATGTATACCATCTCCTACAAGAGTTAGATAAGTAAAAACATGTATTTTACAATTTTTTTTATGACAATGATGCCAATAAAGATATTTTTCTAAAATTAAAAAAAATATAAAGCCCAAAATAACATAAATAAAATTTTGTGTCATATTCTGAGAATATTCAAAAGTTTTTGGTAAAAGATAAAAAAATGCTGCACTAATTAAACTACCAGAACTAAAAGCAACTAAAAAAATAAAAATTTTATTAAGGATATTTTCTTTAAATAATAAAGAAATAATTCCAATAAATGAAATTAAACTAACAAAAATACTAGCACCAATTGCCCATAAAAAATTCATTTTTAAAAGTCTCCTTTAAATAATTGTATAATACTAAGTTGCAAACAAAAGCATATAAAATAAAAAAAAATCAAAAAAATATATTTGAAATATTTGATAGTTTGCAATATTTTATTTTTAATTGCAACTTGATATAAATAATTACAAAAATAAAGTATAAAATCTTCTATTTGTCAAATTATTTTAAAAAAATCCATAAAAAATAAATAGTAATTATTAAATAACGTCCACTGTGAGAAAACTCATAAATTCTCTTGTAAAAAAGAAAAAACCTTGTCGCAATGGTATAAAAAATTCCATAGTAAAGGATAGATACAAAAGGGAAATGGAAAATGGAAAATGTGAAATTTTAATTGAAAAAAATGTTAAGAAGGATGATAAAAAAAATGCAAATGTTTGACAAGATTAAAAAATATAAGTAAAATCAAAAAAATTTATAAAGAAAATTCATAAAAAAAGGAGAAATAAGAGATGAAGAAAATAATTTATGGAATGATTTGTTTTTTAGCAATATTGATGTTTGAAAGTATGGGAGAATTTGCACAAGGAACAGAAACGCAAACAATAGAGCTCAAGCCCGTGATGGAGTATAAGTGTGATGAGCCGATTGTTGATGTTATTTTTGGTGAGGCAGAGATGACTGTAAAAGAGGCAATGGCTTTAGGGATGAAGGGATTGGAACAAAAAAAGGAAACAGAAAAAGTGAAGGTGCAGTATCCAAAGGTGGTGGTAACAGAGAAAGCAATTCAAACTTTAGATGAAAAAGGTACGGCCTTGGATGAGAGTGGAAGGGTAAAGTTTTTGGATGAAAATGGGAAAGTAAAGAGAGAAGAGGTATTAGCTCCATATGGAGATGTTATTCTCTCAAAGAAAGGAAATTATGTTGGAATTACAAAAAGTATAAATGTTACTGAAAAAGGTCCTGAATCTATAGAATTTAGATTAATGGATGATGAAGGAAAGACATTATGGAAGAGCAATGAGGGGTTGATGGTGAAGATGTAATTGTATATGTTTTAGATAGTGGTAATGTTGTTACAGTAGACCTGTGGGAAGAAGAAACAATAGACTTTTATAATTTGCAGGGAGTACGAGTTAAAAGTGTAGATCCTAAAATTAATTTATTTAATAGTCAACAAGTAATATCAAAAAAGGGAGAATATTTTGTATTAAGTGGAGATGGCAAAATAATACTATTTAATAAAAATGGTAATGAATTATGGACTAAAGTGGGATATGAAAATGATGATATAGATATTTCACCAAGTGGAAATTATATTATTGCTTTGGGAGATTGTATTAATATTTTTAATAAGAAGGGTGAGATAATATTAAAACAAGATATTTCATCTGGATATTTTTATGACTCAATAATCAGTTTTTCGCCCGATGAAAAATATTGTATTATTGGAACCTTGAAAGATAAGTTATATTTTTTTCAACTTGATTCTCCTATGTTACTATGGGAATATAGTAGTGGTGATTTAAACATAGGTTTTACTTCAGCTAGTATTTCTGCAAATGGTAATTTTATTTTTGTAGGTGCTGTTAGACATATTAAAGGGGTAGGACTTGATGCTCAAAATCCATATCATCTTTTTCTTTTAAATAAATCTAAAGAAATTTTATGGAAAAAAGAAATAAAAGAATTGGGATATCAAAATGACAGATGGGGATCAAAAGTTTTTTTAAGTTCAGATGGAACTGATATATATTTCACTTTACCAAAAGGAATAGTTCATCTTAAGAATGAATTTTTAGTGAAATAAAGCAAGGAGGTTATTTTTAATGTTTAAAAAATTACCAATTTTCATAAAATTTAATATTTTTGTTGTTCTTCAGATAATTTTAATTAACTTTACTTTGGGTTATAATTGGCCATTTAAGCCCTTTACTATGGAATTTATTATACCATTGAGGGGCTTGTGCTTCTTCTCCTGGAGAAGTTTGAATCCTAACAAAAATCTTTTCTTTTTTTTTAATATTTGCCAAATAACGCTTAATTGTTGAATAACTTGCTGTTAGTCCTATTTTCTGTAATTCCTGATGTATTCTTATTCCAGTTAATCCCTGTTCCATTAATTGAATAATCTTTTCTTTAAATATATCTAATATTTTCGGATGTGGTTTCTTCTCTGGCCATTCTTTTCCTGCTTCAATATCCCTAATCACCTTTGCCACTGTTTTCCAATCATACCCTGTAGCATGAGCTATTTGACTTTTATTTATTCCTTTTTCCATAAGTGTTTTTATTGTTATATACATACAGACTCCTAACATTTTACTTTCACCTCCTAATACTATTTATCATAGCATTAAAAGGTTTATTTTATCATTGGTATTTAAACCAATCTTTTTCTTGATTTAAATACATTTTCTCACCTCTATCACTATGGAATTTTCTTGCGCCTTTACTATGGAATTTATTATACCATTGAGGAGGATTACCATTTATACTTTTGTTATCTGCGGTTTTGATGGTAAGGATACTGTATTAGCTTCCGATATGGATCCAAAAGCAAGTGACTTAAAAAAAGGATTTTATTATCCAATTTCATTAGAACAATTAAAAAAAGCAAGAAGTTCATCCTATAAGCCTTTTCCTCCTAAAAACACTTATTTAGAATTTGATTTTAAAAATTCCCATAGCCCAAAAACTGAAAATATTTATTCAGCAATAGAACAAACCGTGAAATTACAACTTAATCCCCCTATTAAAAATATCGGAATAAAGGGAATAAAACATACTGCTAAAGAAATAACAAAATGGCTTAATATTTTTAAAAATAAAGAGTTAAAAATGAATTTATTTAATCTGTATATTTTTATTGAAATCAGAAAAACTGGCGGTGGTTGTTTTAGGTATATGTATTCACGATTTTTAAAAGAATCGGCAAAAATTACCGGAAATAAAGAATTAGCAAAAGTATCAAAAAAGATATATGAATCAGGTAAAATATTTTCAGAAGTTGGTTTGTTATTTAAAAATGCTGAAAAAGACTCAGAAATAGAAGAAAAAATAAAAAGAGCCAGCGAGAAGTTTAAAAAAATTGCAAATATTGAAAAAAAGGCATTTAATGATCTTTTAACAAACATTTAATGATTAATTTGAGGGGTTCCACTCTTCAGTTGCTTCGCAACCTTGCCCTTCGAGTCATAACAGCAGTTGTGCAAAAGCAACCGTTAAATATAAAAAATAGAAAAAAAGAATATGAACATACCAATTTTAATAGCAAACATTCTGACACTTTTAGCATTTTTCATCCATACCATCAATGGTATAAAAAATTCCATAATAAAGGACAGATACAAATGTAAAATGGAAAATTATAGTCTTTGGTAATTCAATAATAATAGAGCACCAGTCATCAGAACACCAGAGTAGATTCCATTTCCAATCATTTCTAATTTTCAATTTCCCATTTTCCATTTATTAGAACTAATTAATCTAAAAAAACCTTGAATATTATAACCACCACTTGAAAATAAAACATAATGCTCTTTAATAAAAAAAGCAATATTATTGCTAATATTGCTTTTTTTTTAAATTAAATATGGTCAAGTCAAACGACTAATTAGTATTAGTTAGCTTAATTCATTGCTGAACTTACACTTCTAACCTATCAACCTCGTAGTCTTCAAGGTGTCTTCAGGGAGATCTCATCTTGAGGTAGGTTTCATGCTTATATGCTTTCAGCATTTATCCTTTCCGAACATAGCTACTCAGCCATGCTACTGGCGTAACAACTGATACACCATAGGTTCGTCCATCCCGGTCTTCTCATACTAGGGACAGATCCTCTCAAATCTCCTACGCCCACAATGGATAGAGACCGAACTGTCTCACGACGTTCTGAACCCAGCTCGCGTACCGCTTTAATGGGCGAACAGCCCAACCCTTGGGACCTTCTCCAGCCCCAGGATGCGATGAGCCGACATCGAGGTGCCAAACTTTGCCGTCGATATGGACTCTTGGGCAAAATCAGCCTGTTATCCCCGGGGTAGCTTTTATCCGTTGAGCGACGGCCCTTCCACAAGGTACCGCCGGATCACTAAGCCCTACTTTCGTATCTGCTTGACTTGTAGGTCTTGCAGTTAAGCTTCCTTATGCCTTTACACTCTTCAGACGATTTCCAAACGTCTTGAGGAAACCTTAGGGCGCCTCCGTTACACTTTGGGAGGCGACCGCCCCAGTCAAACTCCCCACCAAACACTGTCCTTTTTCCAGATTATGGAATTAAGTTAGAGCTCCCATTTAATAAGGGTGGTATTTCAAGGATGACTCTAGTGAAGCTGGCGCCCCACTTTCACAGTCTCCCACCTATCCTACACATATTAAACAAAAACTCAATATCAGGATAGAGTAAAGCTCCACAGGGTCTTTTCGTCCTATTGCGGGTAGCCTGCATCTTCACAAGCATTACAATTTCGCCGAATCTCTCGTTGAGACAGCGCCCAAGTCGTTACACCATTCGTGCGGGTCGGAACTTACCCGACAAGGAATTTCGCTACCATAGGACCGTTATAGTTACGGCCGCCGTTCACTGGGGCTTCAATTTAGAGCTTCTCTGTTTTGCAACAAATAACCCCTCCTTTTAACCTTCCAGCACTGGGCAGGTGTCAGCCCCTATACATTGTCTTTACGACTTAGCAGAGACCTGTGTTTTTGTTAAACAGTCGCTTGGGCTTCTTTACTGTGACCTTTTCGCATTCAATGAGTAAATCACCTCACACTAATCAGGCACCTTTTCTTCCAAAGTTACAAGGCAATTTTGCCGAGTTCCTTAACGAGAGTTCTTTCGAGCGCCTTAGAATATTCTTCTCGCCTACCTGTGTCGGTTTGTGGTACGAGTATACAAGTAACTCATTAGAGGATTTTCTTGGCAACTTAGAATCAACCAGTTTATGTTCTTACGAACTCCCCATCTCTCCTCAAGGTATATGATTATGGGATTTACCACATAATCCCTCTACAAGATTAGACCTGCTAATCCAACAGCAGGCTGGTTTATCTTTTTGCGTCCCCCCATCTTGATAACGCGACTTGTATAGTACAGGAATATTAACCTGTTATCCATCGCTTACGCTGTTAGGCCTCAGCTTAGGATCGACTAACCCTGGGTGGATTAACCTTGCCCAGGAAACCTTAGGCTTTCGGCGAACAGGTTTTTCACCTATTTTATCGCTACTCATACTGACATTCTCACTTCTATTTCGTCCAGTGATTCTTACGATTCACCTTCACACTACAATAGAACGCTCTCCTACCGTATTAAATCTTAAAATAAACAAAATAAATTGCTTTATTTTGTTGAGATTTAATACCCATAGCTTCGGTAATGAGCTTGAGCCCCGCGTATTTTCGGCGCAAAATCACTTGACCAGTGAGCTGTTACGCTTTCTTTAAATGATAGCTGCCTCTAAGCTAACATCCTGGCTGTCTAAGTAATTTCACAACCTTTGCCACTTAGCTCATTTTAGGGACCTTAGCTGATGATCTGGGTTATTCCCCTTTTGAACACGGAGCTTATCCCCCGCCTTCTCACTCCCTTTTTACAAGAAATGGTATTCGAAGTTTGATTAAATAAGGAACCGAAGTCCCTAAATCTATTCAGTGCTCTACCACCATCACTTAATTAAAAGAGGCTATCCCTAAAGATATTTCGGAGAGAACCAGCTATAACCGAGTTCGATTAGCTTTTCACTCCCACCCACAGTTCATCCAACAACTTTTCAACGTTGACTGGTTCGAACTGCCAGTTATTTTTACATAACCTTTATTCTGACCATGGGTAGATCACCCGGCTTCGGGTCTGTTAAATGTTACTAAACGCCCTATTCAGACTTGCTTTCGCTACGGCTTCATTCATTCTATTGAATTTAACCTTGCAACACCTAACAACTCGCCAGTCCATTATGCAAAAAGTACGCAGTCGCACATTCTATGTAAAACATAGCATAGTGCTTCTACTGGTTGTAAACACATGGTTTCAGGTACTATTTCACTCTCCTTATAGGAGTTCTTTTCACCTTTCCTTCACAGTACTAGTTCACTATCGGTTGTTAGATAATATTTAGCCTTACTCCGTGGTCGGAGCAAATTCCCACAAAATTTCACGTGTTCCGTGGTACTCGGGAACATAAATCAAAAAGATTATTTTTTTTCGCTTACAGGACTATTACCTTCTATGGTGAAATTTTCCTAGATACTTCAGCTAAAAAATAATTTTGTAACTTTTCGACAAAACTATACTTTTGTCTATTTATGCCCCATTACCCCAAATATACAACGCATATAGACTTTAACGTATATTTAGTTTAGGCTTTTCCCAGTTCG
>JBDRGX010000024.1:0-5104 GCA_043817485.1 bacterium | reverse complement strand
CTATTTTTTTAGGTTAGGAGGTTTTTTGCAACAAATAGATGATGAAAAAAAAGCATGGATTATTTTAAATATGTTTCCTGAAATAAGAGGAAAAACTTTTTTTAAATTATGGCAGCAATTTAATTTACTAAAAGATGTTTTTAATACATCTTTTTCCAATCTTGAAAAAATAGGATTAAATAGTATTTTAATAAAAAAAATATTAAATTTTGAAAAAGAAATTGATATTGAAAAAGAATTAAAATTAATTAAAGAATTGAATGTTAAAATATTAACTTTAATTGATGATGATTATCCCGCAAATCTTAAAACTATTTATACGCCTCCTCCTTTACTTTATGTAAAAGGTGAATTAAAAAAAGAAGATCAAATTGCTATTGCTATTGTTGGCTCAAGAAGAACAACTGTTTATGGAAGAGAAATATGTTCTAAAATAAGTAATAATTTGGTTAATTGTGGTCTTGTAATTGTAAGTGGTTTAGCAAGAGGAATTGATACTGTTGCTCATTATACAGCATTAAATTCTAAAGGTAGAACTATTGCTGTTTTGGGAACTGGTATTAATGTAATTTATCCTTCAGAAAATAAATCTTTAATGGAAAAAATTATTTTGCAAGGAGCAGTTATTACAGAATTTCCTATAAACACGAATCCCTATCAAATGAATTTTCCTTTAAGAAATAGAATTATATCGGGTTTATCTTTAGGAACAGTAGTAATAGAAGCTGGAGAAAAAAGTGGTGCTTTAATTACTGCTAATTATGCATTAGAACAAAATAGAGAAGTTTTTGCAGTGCCTGGAAATATTACATCATCATATAGCAAAGGAACTAATAAATTGATTAAACAAGGAGCTAAATTAGTAGAAGATGTTGATGATATTATAAATGAATTGCAGATATATTTTTCTCAAAATGAAATAGTAAAACAAAAAAATGTAAAAGAAGTATATTTAGAGAATGAAGAAAAACTTGTTTATCAAATACTTTCAGAAGAACCTATACATATTGAAAAAATTTTAAAAACACTAAATTTTTCTATAAGCAAAGTTTTAGTAATTTTAATGAAATTAGAAATTAAAAAAGTGATTAAACAATTGCCTGGTAAATTTTTTATTAAAAATTAATAAATATTATACTATGCAATTAAACTTTTCCAAAATAAAATTTTGAAAAGTTTTTTTTAAAACTTATTTAAAATATAAATAAAATTATGCAAAATTATCAAAAAATAAAAACAAAAATATTAGAAAAAAAAAGATTATCATTAGAAGAATATACTGATTTATTTAATTGGAATTTACTTTTGTTAGGAATTTTGGCTGATCAATGTCGAGAAAACATTTTTAAAAATAATGAAGTTGGTTTTATTATTGATAGAAACATTACTTTTAGTGATATTTGTGTTGTTCAATGTGATTTTTGTGCTTTTTATAAAAAAGAAAAAAAATCAGTTATATCTTTGAGTTTAGAAAAAATATTAGAAAAAATTGATAAGTTGCAACAGATTGGAGGAACTCAAGTAATGCTTCAATCTGGACTTAATCCAAATTATGGACTTTCTTTTTATAAAATGCTTGTTTCTACTATTAAAAAAAACTATCCTAAAATTTATATTCATTCTTTTTCTCCAGCAGAAATTTATTATTTAGCAAAAAAAGAAAATCTTTCTTATAAAAAAGTTTTAATTTCTTTAAAAGAATCTGGATTAGATTCTTTGCCAGGTGCTGCAGAAATATTAAGTGATAGAGTTAGAAAAATTATAAGTCCTCAAAAATTAATGTCAGAAGATTGGTTGAAAATTATGGAAACAGCTCATTTAATTGGAATGGAAACAACTTCAACAATGACTTTTGGTATTATTGAAACTAAACAAGAAAGAATTGAGCATTTACTAAAAATAAGAAATTTACAAGATAAAACAAATGGATTTAGGGCATTTATTCCATGGACATTTTCTCCACAAAATACTAAATTATCTCATATTGTTCAAACTTCAGGTGAAGATTATTTAAAAACAGTTGCTATTTCTCGAATAGTTTTAGATAATATAAAACATATTCATTCTGGTTGGGTTACAGAAGGATGGAAATTGGGGCAAATTGCCTTACTTATGGGAGCTAATGATCTTGGAGGAATATTAATGGATGAAGTTGTTGTTAAATCAACGGGTTTAATTAATACCGCATCAAAAGAACATATTATTAAAACAATTAAACAAATTGGAAAAATCCCAGTTGAAAGAAATTCAAGATATGAAGTACTCAAAAAATACTAAAAAACTTTCTTTGATGTTTGATAAAATTGCTTTTAAATATGATTTAATTAATAAAATTCTTTCTTTTGGTTTAGATTCAAAATGGAGACAAAAATTAAAAAATGAAGTTAAAATAATACCTAATATGAAAATATTAGATATAGGTACTGGTACTGGAAAAACAGCAAAAGAATTTTTAGAAAAAAATGCTTTAATTGTAGGAATAGATATTAGTGAATTAATGCTTAAAATTGCAAAAAAAAACTATTCAAAAATATCATTTATTAAAACTGATTGTTTAAATTTATCTTTCAAAGAAAATTGTTTTGATTTAATTACAATGACTTTTTGTCTTAGAAATGTAGAAAATATTGAAAATGCTTTAAAAGAAATAAATAAAGTAATAAAAAAATCTGGTTTTTTTTATTTATTAGGGCTCATAAATCCAACTTGTAAAATAATTAAAATTTTGTATTTTTTTTATCTTTTATTTATAGTTCCAATTGTATCTAAATTATTTAGAGGAAGTTTTAGGTCTTATTTAGGGTTATATCAATCAATTAAAAATTTTCCTAATTCCATTGTTTTGAAAACACTTTTTGAAAAATCTGGTTTTAAAGAAGTAGAAATGGTTCCTTTATTTTTTGGAACTGTGCATTTAATTAAAGCAAGAAAGTAAATTATTTTTAGAATATTTTAAACTATTTAATTGACAATTTTTTTATAAATAATAATACAAAATATAAAATTTTACATTTTTTAAATTTAAAAAACAAGGAGTGGAATGTGTTTAATAAAATTCTAATTGCTAATAGAGGTGAAATTGCTCTTAGAATAATTAGAGCTTGTAAAGAACTGAATATAAAAACTGTAAGTGTTTATTCAAAAGCTGATGTAAATTCTTTACATGTTCGTTTTGCTGATGAAAGTGTTTGTATTGGAGAGGCTCCTAGTAGTAAAAGTTATCTTAATATTCCAGCTATTATTAGTGCTGCAGAAATTACAGATGCTGAAGCTATTCATCCAGGATATGGTTTTTTAGCAGAAAATGCTCATTTTGCAGAAATTTGTGAATCTTGTAAAATTAAATTTATAGGACCTTCACCTAGAATAATTGATTTAATGGGAAATAAATTAAAAGCAAAAGAAAAAATGAAAAAAGCAAGAATTCCAGTTTTACCAGGTGGAGATAATTTAATAAAAACTGAACAAGAAGCATTAAGTGTTGCTAAAGAAATTGGATATCCAATTATTATAAAAGCTGCTTTAGGTGGTGGTGGTAAAGGAATGAGAATTGCTCATACAGATGTAAGTTTAGTTAATGCTTTTCTTACTGCTAAAGCAGAAACTAAATCTGCTTTTGGAGATGAAAGTCTATATATTGAAAAATATATTGAAAAACCAAAACATATTGAATTTCAATTATTAGCAGATAATTACAAAAATATAATTCATTTAGGAGAAAGAGAATGTACTATTCAAAGAAAACATCAAAAACTAATTGAAGAATCCCCTTCTACTATTCTTAATCAAGAAATAAGAAATAAAATGGGTGAAGTTGTTTTGAAAGGTGCTAAAGCAGTTAATTTTTCAAATGTAGGCACAATGGAATTTTTAGTAGATGAGAAAAAAAATTTCTATTTTATGGAAATGAATACTCGAATTCAAGTAGAACATTCAGTAACAGAAACAATAACAGGAATTGATTTAATTAAAGAACAAATAAAAATGGCAAATGGAGAAAAATTAAAATATAAACAAAAGGATATTGTTTTTAAAAATCATTCTATTGAATGTAGAATAAATGCAGAAGATCCAGACAATTCTTTTATTCCTTGTCCTGGAAAAATTGTAAAACTTCATATTCCAGGAGGTCCTGGAGTAAGAGTTGATTCTCATATTTATACTGATTATGTAGTTTCACCTTATTATGATTCTTTACTTGCAAAACTTATTTGTTTTGGACAAACAAGAGAAGAAGCAATTGCTAGAATGTCTCGAGCATTAGATGAATTTATTATTGAAGGAATAAAAACAACTATTCCTTTTCATAAAAAAGCAATGAAAAATGCAGCATTTTTAAAAGGAAAATTTTATACTGATTTTGTTCAAAAAATGGAAGAAGAAAAATAAAGGATATTTATGAAAATAGGTTTTTATGTAATAAATTTAGATGATGCAAAAGATCGTTTAGATGATATTAAAAAAAGTTTTGAATTAATAAATATTCCTTTTTGTAAAATTTCAGCCATTGATGGAAAAAAACTTAAAAAAAGTGATTATTTTTCTATTTATAAAAATCTTTATTATAAACCATTATCATTAGAAGAAATAGGATGTTATATGAGTCATATTAAATGTTGGAAAAAAGTAATTGATGATGGTGTTGATTATGCTGTTATTTTAGAAGATGATGTATTGGTTGATAAACGATTGATAAATTTTTTAAGTTTATTTTCAAAAATAGAATGGCTTTCATGGGATATAATAAAACTTATAAGTTCAGTCAGAAAAGCAAAAATTATTTATCAAAAATTAGATAATAATTTGAATATTGTAAAATATCATCCTCAATCTGTTTCAACTTGTGGTCAAATAATAACACAAAAAGCTGCTAAAAAATTACTTTTAAAAAAAAATATTTCTCGGCCAGTTGATGTAGATTTACAGTTTACATGGGAAAATAATCTTAATATTTTTTCTTTATATCCTGATATCCTTAATCAACAGGTAGTAGAAAGTACTATAGTAAAAAGTGCTAACAGAAATAAGTCATTATCTATTAGATATTGGTTAAATAAATGGAAATATGAAATGTATTTTTTTTTAAGGTGTTTTGTTGAAAATA
>JBDRGX010000023.1:0-28706 GCA_043817485.1 bacterium | reverse complement strand
AAGGCGGTATTCGTCGATAGAAATGATAATAATATGCCTCCAAAAATTCATAATCTTGTAAGATTAGCAGAATTATCTAAAATAGAAATAGATGACGAGCAGAAATTCCTTTTAGACAAAATAAATGATTTTAATATTCAGATGCGTTACCCTGACTATAAGTTAGAATTTTATAAACAATGCAATGCAGAATATGCAAACGAATATTTATCTAAAATAAAGGAGTCTTATACATGGATCAGATCCCTGCTAAAGTAAAAAATACTGTCATCAGCTATCTTCAAGCATTAGGTCGTAATAATATTCCAATAAAAGAAGCAATACTTTTTGGCAGCTACGCAATAGGAAATTATCAGGAATGGAGCGACATAGATATTGCTTTAGTTTCTGATATATTTGAGGGAAATCGAATCGATGACAAGGACAAGATAAGAAAAATTACACTGTCTATAAGTAGTAAAATAGAAGTAATCCCTTTTTCACCCAAAGATTTTAATTTGCAAAATCCATTTGCGAAAGAAATTTTGACAACAGGCATAAGACTACTTTAAATTTTTTATTGGGTTATTTCCACATACTAAAGCCCGAAGGGCTGACATTATTATAGCAATTATCAGATAATTACCATTAAACCCCGAAGGGGTGGCATTATTGTCATGAAGAATTAGAGCAAATAATTATTTTAAATGCTTAGTTTAGACAAAAAATCTACCTTTATAAAGTTTAGATAGTTTTCTGTTCAATCATTGTTAAACAAGAAAAAAAAATATGAGAAAAATTGTAAATTTATTTGTTATTTGTTTTTTAATTTTTTCAATGACCACATTTGCAAAAGGATATTTTTTTACAAAAGACGAAAGAAATGATATTTCTTCTATCGAGACTTTTGAATATTTTTCTGCAGGATTTGGGGCAAGCCCAAAACCTAATACTTATAACCTAATTCTTGAATTGGGAAAATTCTCAACAACTAAAAAACATAACCGTTCCCTTATTGCCATAGATTATAAATTTATCTATCCTCTTAATAATAATATTCCATTTGATACATACAAATACCCCTGTCCTAATAGTAACTATACCAAAATAGGTACGAAACAAGATAACGAACAGATTCTATTAGGAAAATATAGTTTAGGGAGTATAAAAAACAAAAATATATTTATTTTTGCATTAGGTGGATTATCTGTTTCAAGGGAAATTAATCTCACCAAATCAAACATTACTAAATATTATTATGAACAATCATCTAATTCTAAAATTAATCTTATTTTTGGAATTGGAATAAGTAGTTTTTCTATAAAAAATAAAATGTTTTTCTCACTTGAATATGACAATAGACAAGGGATTTCTTGTAGTATGAATTTTTTCCCATTTTTAAAGAGTAAACCAATGTAATCTTTACGAAATAGATAAAGTTTGCCAGTAATAATTTTTAATGAATTTGCAATTTATTGAAATTGCTGTAAATTGTCCATTAATGATAATAAAATTTTCAACGAATAGTAAAAATCAAGAAAGGATAATAAATATTAAATGAGTATTTTAGTAGTAGGTTCTGTTGCTTTAGATAATGTTGAAACTCCTTTTGGCCAAGGAAAAGATTTATTAGGAGGTTCTGCTACATATTTTTCTTATGCTGCAAGTTATTTCACTAAAGTTAAAATGATAGCAATTATAGGAGAAGATTTTCCTAAGGAATATGTTGAAATACTTCAAAAAAGGGATATTGATATACAAGGATTAGAAAAAAAATCTGGTAAAACTTTTAGGTGGTCTGGGAAATATGATTACGATTTAAGTAATAGAGAAACACTTGCTGTGGAACTCAATGTATTTTCTGATTTTCATCCTCATATCCCAGAAAGTTATAAAGATTCAAAAACTTTATTTTTAGCAAACATAGATCCTGATTTACAAGATGAAATTTTAAATCAAATTAAAAGACCTAATTTAGTTATTTGCGATACAATGGATCATTGGATACAAAATAAAAAAAATAGCATTATTAAATTATTAAAAAAAATAGATATTTTAATGTTAAATGAAGGTGAACTTAGACAATTATGTGAAGAACATAATATAATAAAATGTATTAGAAGTATTTTACAATCAGGAATTAAAATAGTAGTTGTAAAAAAAGGTGAACATGGTGTTGTAATTGTTTCTAAAGATTTTCATTTTGCTACTATTGGCTATCCTTTAGAAGATGTTTATGATCCTACTGGTGCTGGAGATGTTTTTGGTGGTGGATTTGCAGGATATTTGGATAAAAAAAATGATATTAGTGAAGATAATTTAAAAAGAGCTGTTATTTATGGTAGTGTTATGGCATCTTTTAATGTAGAAGATTTTAGTTTAAACAGATTACTTACTTTAACAAATGATGAAATTGAATATCGATTTAAAGAATTTAAAAAGCTTACTCATTTTGAAGAGGTTTAAATGAAAAAAGTAGTATCTCTTGGTTTAATAGGATTTGGAACAATTGGATCTGGTGTTGTAAAATTATTAGAGCAAAATAAAAAAATAATAGAAAAAAGAACTGGCCAAGAGATTATTTTAAAAAAAATAGTTGATAAAGATATTTCTTCTTCAAGAGGAATAAATATAAATAAAAAATTGCTTTCTACAAAAGCAGACGATATATTGCTTGATCCAGAAATAGATATTGTAATTGAATTAATTGGAGGAATTAATCCCGCAAAAAACTATATTTTGAAAGCATTAGAACAAGGCAAATCCATAGTTACTGCAAATAAAGCTCTTTTATCAGAACATGGTTTAGATATTTTTAAAACAGCTTTTTTAAAAAAGAAAGAAATTGGGTTTGAAGCAAGTGTTGCTGGAGGTATTCCTATTATAAAAATTTTACAAGAATCTTTAGTAGGAAATAAAATTGAAACCATATGGGGAATATTAAATGGTACTTGCAATTATATTTTAACTCAAATGAAAGAAAAAGAAAAAAGTTTTAAAGAAGCTCTTTTGGAAGCACAATCTCAAGGATTTGCAGAAAAAAATCCTTATTTAGATATAGAAGGAATAGATACTGCTCATAAAATTTCTATTTTATCTATGATAGCTTTTGGAACAAATATTCCTTTTAACAAAATTTATACTGAAGGAATTTCAGAAATTACTTTTAATGATCTTCAAAATATTGATGAACTCGGATTTTCTTTAAAATTACTTGCTATTGCTAAAAATTATGAAGAAAAATTAGATATTAGAGTACATCCAACCTTAATTCCTAAAACAAGTGCTTTAGCAAAAATAAATGGAACATTTAATGGAATTTGTATTAAAGGTGATGCTGTTGGAGAAATGATGTTTTATGGATTAGGAGCTGGATCTTTACCAACAGCAAGTGCTGTTATAAGTGATATAGTGAACATATCTTCAAGAAAAGGATTGATTTCCCCTTTAATAGAAGAAACATCAAAAATTATTGATATTCAAGAAATATCTACTAAATATTATTTAAGATTTATAACTGAAGATAAGCCCGGTGTTTTATCTCAAATTGCGAATATTTTAGGACAAAATAATATTAGCATTTCTTCTGTAATTCAAAAAGAAAAACATCAAAAAAATAAAGTTCCTATTATTATGATGCTTTATGAAGCAAAAGAAAAAAATTTAAGAATAGCATTAGAATTAATTGATAAACTTCCAGCAATTAAAGAAAAAACTTTAAAAATTAGGGTAGAAAAAAATTTATAGAATTAGAATTTTCAACCTCAACCTCAACCGAACACCTTAAGGATTCGGTTGAAAGAGAAAGATGGTAGAGCAATATGTGTGGTCAACCGAACCCTTAAGGATTCGGTTGAAACCATATCTATAAAAAAAATTTCAATTGAAAAATTAGAAAAACAAAAGGAGGTCTATTTGAAATATCTCGGAATTATTGATAAATATAAACAATATCTTCCCATAACAAAAAAAACTCCTATTATTTCATTACAAGAAGGAAATACTCCTTTAATTGAAGCAAATAATTTAACAAATGCCATCAATAAAAATTTAAAAATATTTTTAAAATACGAAGGATGTAATCCTACTGGATCTTTTAAAGATAGAGGAATGACATTAGCTGTTTCTAAAGCTATAGAACAAGGTTTTAATGTAATAATATGTGCTTCTACTGGAAATACTTCAGCATCAGCATCAGCTTATGCAGCACGGGCTGGCATTAAAAGTGTTGTTCTTATTCCTGAAGGAAATATTGCAAAAGGCAAATTGGCTCAAGCCCTTATATATAATGCACAAGTTATATCTATAAAAGGAAATTTTGACAAAGCACTTTCTTTAGTAAAAGAAATTACAACAAAATATCCTTTTGTTTTAGTAAATTCTTTAAATCCTTTTAGAATAGAAGGACAAAAAACTGGTGCTTTTGAAATTTGTGATTTTTTAGGCAAAAATCCAGATTATCAATTTATGCCTGTAGGAAATGCTGGAAATATTACTGCATATTGGAAAGGATATAATGAATATTACGATGCTAAAAAAATAAAAAATAAACCTAAAATGATGGGTTGGCAAGCAAAAGGATCAGCTCCTATTGTTTTAGGACATCCAGTTAAAAATCCAAAAACTATTGCTACAGCCATAAAAATAGGTAATCCAGCAAGTTGGCAACAAGCTTTAAAAGCAATAAAAGAATCTAATGGGTTAATAGATTGCGTTTCTGATGAAGAAATATTAAATGCTTATAAAATGGTGGCTAAATTAGAAGGTATTTTTGTTGAACCTGCTTCTGCTGCAGGAATAGCTGGCTTGATTAAGTTAAATGCAAATGGATTTTTCAATAAACCTTTAAAACAAAAACCTATTATTGTTTGTATTCTTACTGGAAATGGATTAAAAGATCCAGAAACATCTTTTGCCCAAACTCAAAAACCTCTAATTGTTTCTCCAAATTTAAAACAAATTTTAAAAGCAATTAGTTGTTAATATCTTGTTGCTAATTAACCTTTTGACATAAATTTAGTTTGACAAATTAAGATTTTCAATCCATTAAATTTACAATATTTCGGCAAACAAAAAAATGAAACAGATAAGTAGCAAGTTATTTTTATGATTAGGTGTGATAAATAAAAAAGGAAAAGTTTTATGCCTGAAATTTCCAGATTTTTTGGAATTATTATTTCAATGTATTTTGATGAACATAATCCACCACATTTTCATGCAAGATATGGAAAAGATTATGTAGCTATTGAGATTAGTTCATTACGGGTTATTGAAGGAAAAATTTCCCCGCGTATTTTAGGTTTTGTCATGGAATGGGCTTGTCAACATCAAAAAGAATTAATACATAACTGGGAATCAGCAAGAGAAGAACAACCTTTGTCAAAAATACAACCATTGATATAAAAGGAGTGGAAGATGATTCATGATGTAATTTCCGCAAATTATAAAGAAGATTATAAAATTGAAATTGAGTTTGATAATAAGGAAAAAGGAATAATGGATTTTTCAAAATATTTAAATAGAGGAGGGGTATTTAACCGTTTTAAAGATATTAACTTTTTTCGTCATTTTGAAGTAAATATAGAACTGGGTATTTTAACATGGCAAAATGAAATAGATATTGCTCCGGAAACTCTCTATGCAGAAGCTACAGGTAATCCGTTACCTGATTGGATGGAAGAATAAAATAAAACACCTAATAAATCAATTCAGCAGATTTGGTACAAAATAAACGATAATTAGATGTAACGTTTGTAAAATCAAGAAGTTAACCTAAAACATCGTAATTCGTTATAAATTCTAATTTTATAAGGAGCAAAGTTAAGTATTAAAGTGGAATTTAAGTAATAGTTTTTGCCAAACCAGAAAAAAAGAAAAAAAACAGCGAAAACAAAAACCTCTAATTGTTTCTCCAAATCTAAAACAAATTTTAAAAGCAATTAGTTGTTAATATTAAAATTTATAAATTTTCTTGACATTTTTTAAAAATATTATATTTCAATAACGATTTAATAAAAAATATTTTAAATTTTTATAACCTAGGAGGTTTTTTATTATGGCAGACGAAAAAAACATTGAACAAAAAGTAAAAGAAATAATTGTGAAACAATTAGAAGTAAAAGAAGAAGAAATTACAGAAAATGCTTCTTTTATTAATGATTTAGGAGCAGATTCATTAGATACAGTAGAATTAGTAATGGCATTTGAAGAAGCATTTAGTATTGAAATTTCAGATACTGATGCAGAAAAAATTACAAATGTTAAAGATGCTATTAGTTATATTACAGAACATGCAAAATAAATTATTTATTGAAATTTTGAAAAAATATTAGTAGCAAATCAAAAATAATTTTTTTTTATAAGATTGCATAAAACTTTATAGATTGCTGTAGAAATAAATTGGCATCAAAATAATAATAAATACCTCAAAAATTATGCAAAAAATTTTATTATCAAGTTTTTTTTTGAGGTTTTTTTATATTTACGGGAGATATAAATAGTGAGTAAAAGAGTAGTTATTACAGGAATGGGTACAATTACTCCATTAGGTAATGATACAAATACATTATGGCAAAATTTAATTTCAAGTAAATCTGGAATGGGTTTAATTACACGGTTTAATACTGATGAATATCCAACTAAAATTGCTGCTGAAGTAAAAGATTTCCATCCAGAAGAATATTTAGATGGTAAAGAAATCAGAAAAATGGATTTATTTTGTCAATATATTGTAATTGCTGCTTTAAAAGCATGGAAAGATTCTCAATTAAATATAGAGACAGAAGATGCTCATAGAATAGGAGTTATAGCAGGTTCTGGAATAGGGGGCTTAAGTACATTAGAACTTCAACATCAAACGCTTATAGATAAAGGTCCTCGTAGAATAAGTCCTTTTTTTATTACGATGCTTATTTCTAATATGGCAGCTGGTATTATTTCAATACAATTAGGAATTAAAGGTCCTAATTCTTGTACAGTTACAGCTTGTGCTACAAGTGCCCATTGTATAGGAGATGCTTTTAAAGTAATTCAAAGAGGAGATGCTGATATAATGCTTGCTGGAGGTGGAGAAGCAGCTATTACTCCATTAGGAATTAGTGGTTTTTGTGCTATGAAAGCTCTTTCTACGAGAAATGATGCTCCAGAAAAAGCAAGTAGACCTTTTGATCAAGAAAGAGATGGGTTTGTAATGGGAGAAGGATCGGGAATAATTATATTAGAAGATTTAGAACATGCTTTAAAAAGACAAGCACCTATTTATGCAGAACTAGTTGGCTATGGACTAACTGGAGATGCCTATCATATAAGTGCACCAGCTCCTGAAGGAGAGGGTGCAGCAAGATGTATGCAAATGGCATTAAAAGATGCTTCATTGCAACCAGAAGAAGTTAATTATATTAATGCACATGGAACTTCAACTAAATTAAATGATGCTTATGAAACAAGTGCAATAAAAACAGTTTTTAAAGATTATGCCTATCAAGTAAAAGTAAGTTCTACCAAATCAATGACAGGACATCTTTTAGGTGCTGCTGGTGTTGTAGAATCTATTATTAGTATTTTAGCAATAAAAAATGATATTATTCCACCTACTATTAATTATGAATTTCCAGATCCAGAATGTGATCTTAATTATGTACCTAACAATGCTTTAAAAATGCCAGTTAATATAGCTCTTTCTAATTCTTTAGGATTTGGTGGACATAATGCTACATTAATATTTAAAAAATATGAATAATTTAGATTTTTTGGAAAAAACAATAGAATATTCATTCAAAAATAAATCTATTCTTATACAATCTTTAACTCATAAATCTTATATTTATGAAAATTTATCTTTAAAAAATTTTTATAATTCTCATAATGAAAAAATGGAATTTTTAGGAGATTCTATTCTTGGAATGGTCATCAGTGAATATTTAATAAAGTGTTTTCCAGAAGCAGAAGAAGGTTATCTTACTCAAATTAAAAATTTAATTGTTAGTGAACAAATTTTAGCTAAAAGAGCAAGAAAAATAGATTTAGATAAATATATTTTATTGGGAAAAGGAGAAGAAAATACTGGTGGAAAAAATAGAAATTCTATTTTATCAAATACTTTTGAGGCTTTAATTTGTGCTATTTATTTTGATAGCAATTTAGAAACTGTAAAAAAAATTATTTTTTCTCAATTTGATGAAGAAATAGAAATAATTAAAAAAGATGAACATGTTGAAGATTTTAAAACACTTCTTCAACAATTTTCTCTGTTGAAATTTAAAACTATGCCTCAATATACAGTAATAAATGAAATTGGTCCTCAACATAGAAAAGTATTTACAGTTTTAGTAAAAGTAGAAAACAAACAATCTATAGGTTCTGGATTTACTAAAAAATTAGCTGAACAAAATGCAGCAGAACATATTTTAAATCTTTTAGGATATTCAGAATCTGATGACGATTTAGATAACGAGTAAAGGAGTTTTTAATGGGATATTTTTTAAATGAAGAACAAAAAATGATTAAAGATTTAACTCAAAAAATTGCTCAAGAAAAAATGCCTTTGGAAGTAATTCAAGAATTAGATGAAAAAGGAATTTTTCCATGGGATATTCTTAAAGTATTAGCTAGCTCAGATTTATTTGGAATTTATATTGAAGAAAAATATGGAGGTTTTGGAAAAGGATGTTTTGAACTTTGTTTAGTAGTAGAAGAATTAAGTAAGGTATGTGGTGGTGTTGCTGTAAGTTATGCAGCAAGTGCATTAGGAACTTTTCCTATTATTTTATTTGGAAACGAAGATCAAAAGCAAAAATATCTTCCACAAATTGCAAGTGGTAAAAGATTAGCAGCGTTTGGATTAACAGAATCAGAAGCAGGTAGTGATGCTGGTGCTATTCAAACAACCGCTGTTTTAGAAGGGGATTATTATATTCTTAATGGAACTAAACAATGGATTACAAATGGCGGAGAAGCAGAAATATATACTATTATTGCTATGACTAATAAAAATAAGGGCTCACGAGGCGCAAGTGCTTTTATTGTAGAAAAAGATACCCCTGGATTTACTTTCGGAAAAAAAGAAAATAAAATGGGAATTAGATGTTCAGCAACAAGAGAGCTTGTTTTTAATGATTGCAAAGTTCCAAAAGAAAATTTATTAGTAAAAGAAGGTATGGGATTTATTGTTGCTATGAAAACATTAGATCAAAGTAGACCTGGAGTAGCTTCTCAAGCAGTAGGAACAGCTCAAGGAGCATTAGATTGTGCTATAAAATATTCTCGTGAAAGAAAACAATTTGGTCATCCTATTAGTTCATTTCAAGGAATTCAATTTATGTTGGCTGATATGGCAACTTCTGTAGAAGCAGCAAGAGCATTAGTTTATCAAACTGCTCAAATGGTTGATAATAAAGATAAAAATGTTTCTAAATTTTCTGCAATGTGTAAATTATTTGCTTCAGATGTTTGTATGAAAGTTACAACTGATGCAGTACAAATATTTGGTGGTTATGGATATATGAAAGAATATCCTGTAGAAAAAATGATGAGAGATGCAAAAATAACTCAAATCTATGAAGGAACTAATCAAATTCAAAGAGGAGTTATTGCTTTAGAACTTATAAAAGAATCAGCAAAAAAATAGTTGATATAATGGTCGAGAAAAACTGGACCACATTAGAATAAAAATAAAAATGTTTCTAAATTTTCTGCCATGTGTAAATTATTTACTTAGATACTTGCATTAAAGTCACAACTGATGCAGTACAAGTATTTAATGGTTTTATGGATATTATGAAAAAATATCCTGTAGAAAAAATGATGCGAGATGCAAAAATAACTCAAATCTATGAAGGAACTAATCAAATTCAAAGAGGAGTTATTGCTTTAGAACTTATAAAAGAGTCAGCAAAAAAATAAATGGAAATTTTAATAAAAAACCTTTATAAAAAGCAAAAACTTGATAAAAAATTTGTCAAAAAAATTTGTCAAATTAGCTTAAAATTTTTAAAATACGAAGATAAAGAATTAAGTGTTGTTCTTGTAAATGCTAAATTTATTAAAGAACTAAATGTAAAATATAAAAATACTTTAGACGAAACAGATGTTTTGGCATTTTCTAATGAAGGTAATCTTTTAGGAGATGTAGTCATTTGTATAGATGTTTGCAAAAAACAAGCTTTAAAATATAAACATTCTTTTAATCAAGAATTGGCTATTTTGCTTATTCATGGGATTCTTCATTTAAGTGGATTTAATGATCAAGAAAAAAAAGAAAAAGCTAAAATGAAATATTGGGAAAAAAAAGTTTTAGGAGTAGCTAAAAATGAAATATGCGATTGGAATTGATTTAGGTGGAACAGATATTAAAGCTGGGATTATAAATACAAATGGAAAAATTCTTTTCACAAAAAGTATTTCAACAGATGCTTTATCTGGATCAGAAAAAGTAATTTTAAATATAAAAAAACTTATTGCTGAATGTTTAGAATTTTCAAAAAAAGAAAAAATAAAAATTTCAGGAATAGGATTAGGTAGTCCTGGATTAGTTGATGATCAAAAAGGAATTATTATTGGTGGTGCTATAAATATTTCTGAATGGAAAAATATTCGTTTAGCTAATATTTTAAAAAAAGAATTTAAACTTAATACTTATTTAGATAATGATGTTAATATGGTAGTTTTAGGAGAATATTTTTTTGGAGCTGGAAAAAATACTACTAATTGTGTTTGTATTACTTTAGGAACAGGTATTGGCGGTGGTATAATTATTGATAAAAAACTTTATCGTGGATCTTTTGGTTTTGCTGGAGAAATAGGACATATTAGTATTATTTATGAAGGACTAAAATGTAATTGTGGAGGAATCGGTTGTTTAGAAGCTTATGCTGGGAAAAATGCTTTTATTGAAAAAGCAAAAATGGCTATTAAAAAGGGTTTTGCTACGAGTATTTTAAAAGCAGTAGAAAATGATTTAACAAAAATTACTCCTAAAATTATTTGTGATGAAGCTCGTAATGGTGATCATTTAAGTAAAATGATTGTACAAGATATTGCTCGATATATTGGAGCAGCTCTTGCTTCAGTAATAAATATACTTAATCCAGAAATAATTATTATTGGTGGTGGAATTAGTCATGCAGGAGATTTACTTTTAGATCCAATAAAAGATTCTATTAAAAAATTTGCATTAGATTTATCTATTAAAAATTTGAAAATTGTTCAAGCTAAATTAGGAAATAATGCTGGAATTTTTGGAAGCTGTGCTAAAGTGTTTAGTAAAAAATAAAAAAAAACTTGACACAATAAAAAAAAATTATAATTATTAAAATGATTATAATTTTTTTATCAAATGCTAAACTTGTTTTTAGCATCTGATAAAATCGGTACATTGTTAATCTTTGAGATTCCGAAACGAGTTCGGAATGACACAAAAAATATATTTTTAAAATTATCTCAGAAAGGGGGTGATTAAAATGTTGAGAAAAAATTCAGGTTTTACATTAATAGAATTAATGATAGTTGTTGCAATTATTGGTATTTTAGCCGCAGTTGCTATTCCTAACTTTATGAATGCTCGTGATAAAGCTCGTATTTCTGCTGGAACTTCTGCTGTTCATACTATCAGAACAGGCTTGGAAATGTATATGGTAGATAACGATTGTTATCCTTTTGCCATAGGTGCTGTTGTTGCGGGTGGTACTAATTTAGTAAATATTTCTAATCAAATCACTAATGCAGCTACAATTTTAAATAATTTCCAAGATACTGTATTAACTGCATATACTGGAACTATAAATGCTTATGCCTTTTCAGCCACTTGTAAAGATAGAACAGTACGAACTTTAATTACTGCAACTCAAGATAATATTGCTATTAAGGAAGATACAGATAGTGACGGATTATTAACTGATGAAGTATGGGTAGTTAAATAGTAATTTTTTTGTATGTATACAAAAAAGGTGGTAGAATAAAATCTATCACCTTTTTTATTTTATTAATAATAAGTTGCAATTTGTATGGGGAACCGACGATTTAAATCGTTGGTTCACTTACACAAATCTCATCTCTATTGTCATCCGACCATTTCTATTTGTCATCTTCGACAAAATGGAGAGATCTCTCACCACCTTTCTTATAGTCGAAATGAACAAACTTTCAAATTACATAATTAATAGCAATCCATCTTATAGATAGCACATTGAAATTAGCACAATGACTGTATACTTCTCGTGCTTGAACCGACGATTTAAATCGTTGGTTCAAAATCACCAGTTTAAAACAATGAAAAATACTTGACATTTACTAATTTCTATAAAAAGAATAATCTATTTTTTAAAAAGGATTATTATGAATTATGATTTTTTGTTAAATACTCTTTCTGCAAAATCTTGGAAAAAAATTGGTACTAAAAAACGAAAAGGTGTAATGGTTCCTCTTTTTTCTTTATATTCAAAAAGAAGTTTTTGTGGAATTGGAGATGCCATAGATTTATTTTTAATGATAGATTGGTGTAAAAAAACTAAACATAGTATTTTACAATTACTTCCTTTAAATAGTTTAGGATCGGATTTTTCTCCTTATAATCATCAAAGTTCTTTTGCATTAGAACCAATGTATCTTTCCTTGAATCATTTAAAACAAGTAGAACAAAATAAAATTAAAGAATTTTTAAACCATTCTTTTTTTAATTTTAATATGGATCGAAATTTTGAAAAAATAAAATCAGCAAAAATGAAAATTTTAGAAAAAATTTTTTTAGAATGGGCTGATAAAGATTCTGTTGATTTTAACAAATATAAAGAAAATAATTTTTATTGGCTTTCTGAATATGCTAATTTTAAAGTTTTGAAAAAAATTTTTAATGAAAAAAAATGGACAGAATGGAAAGAAATTCCAGAAAATTTAAAAACTTTTGAAAAAGATTTATTATTTGAAAAATGGCTACAATGGCAATTATTTGAACAATTTAAAATAGTAAAAAAATATGCTGAAGATAATGGTGTATTTTTAATGGGAGATCTCCCACTTCTTGTTTCTTATGATAGTAGTGATGTTTGGTCTTGGCGAAATTATTTTAAACTTGATTTAACATCAGGAGCTCCTCCTGATATGTATCAAGCCAATGGACAAAGATGGGATATGCCTCCTTATAATTGGCAAGAAATAGCTGCAAATAATTATAATTATCTTATTCAAAAATTAAAATATGCAGAAAATTTTTATCATCTTTATAGAATAGATCATGCAGTTGGATTATTTCGCATTTGGACAATTTCTATAAATGAACCATTAGAAAATGCTGGATTAAATGGACAATTTGATCCAAAAGATGAAATAAAATGGGAAGAACAAGGAAAAACAATAATTAGTATTATGATAAATAATACTGAAATGCTTGCTTGTGCTGAAGATTTAGGAGTTGTCCCAGATATTTGTTATAAAACTCTTGAAAAATTTGGAATTCCGGGAATGGAAGTACAAAGATGGACAAAATATTGGAATATAAATTGTGAGTTTAAAAAACCAGAAGATTATCGTAAAATTGCTATATCTTGTATTTCAAATCATGATATGAGTAATTTTATTGCATGGTGGAAATACGAATCTGAAACTATTGATGAAAATTTTTTTAAAAGAAAATGTCAAGAAAAAAAATTAGATTATAATTTAATAAAAGAGAAATTATTTTGTTTAAAAAATTCTTGCTATGGAAGATTAAAATGGAAAAAAAAAATAGAAAATATAAATATTTTACAACAAATACTTAACACTGATCAAAATTGTTGGGAAATTATTAAAATGTATCAAGAGTCAATTGAAGAGAAAAATAAATTTCTGCAAAGATTAAAAATAGAAGATAATTTTGAAGAAATTTTTTTCGAAGAAAATTTTTATAAAAAACTTCTTTTAAAATCTTTAGAATATGCAAAAGAAACTTATTCTATTTTTACTATTCAATCTATTCTTGACTTAATTCTTTTAGATGATAAAATTAGAGAAAAAATAAATATATGGGAATTTCGAATAAATTCCCCTGGAACTATTAATAAAAAAAATTGGTCTTTAAAATTACCTATTTCTCTTGAAGAATTACTTGATGCATCTTTCAATGAAATAATTCCTTAATTTTTTTATTAAACCTATATTTTTATCGAAAAAGGAAAAAATTTTGAAAAAATTTTTATTATTATTATTAGTTTTTGTTTTAATTAAAGGAAGTTATGCAGAAAATAAATCTACTATTATTTTAGATTCTGGACATGGAGGAATAGATACGGGCTTAATTCAATCTGATATAAAAGAAAAAGATTTAACATTAAATATAGCAAAAAAAATAAAAGATGTAATTCTTGAAAATACAAAATTTAAGGTTTTTTCAACACGATTAGGAGATTATAATGTTTCTTATGAAGATAGATCTACTTTTGCGAATTTTAATAAAGGAGATGTTTTTTTATCATTTCACATTAATAACTCTTCTAATTCTTGTATCGAAATATATTATTTTATGCCAATAATAGAAACAAATACAAACTCTGAAATTATAAAAAATTGGGATGCTGTTCAAAATGAATATATTAATAAAAGTAAAAACTTAGCTTTATTAATTCAAGAACAATTAGAAAAATATGGGTTAATTTGTAAAGTTGGAAAATGTCCATCTATTTTATTAAAAAGCATAAATATGCCAGCTATACTTATAGAATTTGGATTTGATATTGACAAAGATCAAATAAGCGAATCTATTTACAAAGGAATTTTAGAATATATAAAATAAATTAATTTAAAAAATTGGAGATAAAAATGACAATAGAACATAAAAAAATAAAACTTATATTTAATGAAAAAATGCAAATAATGACTTATATGAAAGATAACGAAAATTGGATTTCTTTAAATGAAAATGTTTTTATTCCATCTTTTTATTTAATTACAAATAAAGGAATTATAGATAAATTTATTTTAGATTCTCAAAGCAATTATTCAGAAGAAATTGAAACAAAATTTGGCAAAGGGAAAAAAACATTTGTAATGGGAATAGATAATACAAGTCTTGAAACATCTGTACATTTAAGTTTATGTTTGGAAATGTATGAAAATTATCCCGAAACTATAATTATTTCTGCTAAATATAGTTTTTTACAACAAACTTCTTTTGATTGTAAAATAGAAAAAGTAATTTTAAATCAATTTTTGTTAAATAGTCAAAAATTATCACCAGAAGTAAATTCTTATGATTTTTGGGTAATGAGTGGGAGTGCTTCAATTAGAGAACCATGGTTAAAACAAGTAACTTCAGATTTTTATAAAGACAATTTTCAAGGAATTCACGGGCCTGGATATGGAGGAGGTATTCCTTTTATTTATATTTGGCAAAAAGAAATGGGAATAGCTTTATCTCATATTGAACCTATTTATAGAATTGTTGATTTTCCAATAGAAACACAAACAAATGGATTAGTAAAAATTGCTATTAGTTATGAGCCTCGAGAAAATGAAAAAGTTTTATGTTATGAACAAATTTTTGAAACTATTAAATCTATGATTACTGTGAACAAAGGAGATTATTATAAACCAGCAAAAATTTATAAAGAGTTTCTTGAAAAACAAGAAATAAAATTTTCTAATAAAAATAAAAAAGCATATGAAACTATTTGGGAAACATGGGGATTTCATAGAGATTTTACAATGGATCAAATTAGAACAATAATTCCTTATTTAAAGGATTTTGGAATAGAGTGGATTACATTAGATGATCGTTGGTTTAATTGTGTTGGAGATTGGAAGGTTAGAACTGATAATTTTCCCGAAGGAGAAAAAACAATAAAAGAATTTGTAAAAGAATTACACAATGAAGGATTTTTAGTAAAATTATGGACAATCCCTGGAGAAGTTGATGGAATGCTTGATTTAACAAAATGGAAAGAATTACATCCACATATGAAAAATGAAATTTCTAAACATCCGTATCATGAAAAAGCAGAAATATTTTTAAAACATCCAGATTGGTTAATTAAAGATAAAAATGGTTCTTTTTCTATTACTAAAAGAGCGAATTATTTTCTTTGTCCTTGTATTCCAGAAGTTATTGAATTTTATAAAAAAATAACTGAAAAAATGATTGGCGAATGGGATTTTGATGGATTAAAACAAGATGCAGTTTATATTTGTCCACCTTGTTATAATGTAGAACATAATCACGCTTATCCAGAAGAAGCACCAGAAAATTTTCATAAAATTCTCAAAGTAATTTATGATACAGCCATTTCAATAAAAAAAGATGCAGTTGTTGAAAGTTGTCCTTGTGGGACACCTCCTACTTTTACATGGCTTCCTTATCAAAATCAAATAGTAGTACCAGATGCACGAGATTCTTGGGATTTACGATTTACTCATAAATTTTTAAAAGCTATTTCTGAACCAGATATTGCTATTCTTTCAGATCATATTGAATTAACAGATGAATCAAATGATTTTGCTTCTCATTTAGGAATAGGTGGAGTTACTTCTACAAGATTTACTCCTCAAGGACGAGATTTTGCTCAAAGAATAGAAAAAACTGGAAAATTATCTGATTTAGATCTTCCTATGACTTCTGAAAGAAAATCAATATGGATAAAGTGGTTTAATTTAATATACCAAAAATCTCTTTTTGATGGACAATATTTAAGCAAATATGACATTATTTATGACAAGCCGGAGTGTCATCTTATTAAAAAAAATGATAAATTGTATTATGCATTTTTTGCTGAAAAATGGGATCAAGAAATAGAATTTAAGGGATTAGAACAAGAAAAATATGTTGTTTTTGATTATGTAAATAATAAAAATTTAGGAGAAATTACACAAAAAAATCCTAAATTAAAAGTAATTTTTGAAAAATATCTTTTAGTAGAAATATCTCCATTGGATACTAATTTGTAAATAAAAATCTTATCAAGTATTTAGAATATAATTAAAAATTAGAAATTAAAAATTAAAAATGAGAGAAGAGGGAAAAGAATTCAAAATGAAATTTTGAATTGAAGAATTCCACCCCCCTGTCCTAACGGACAACCCCCGCCAGCGGGGGACATGGAGAAGTCTATGCTTGCTATTAGCAGAGTATAGAAGAATATTTGCCATCAGCGGGAGACGTTGGGAGCATGAAGAAAATAATTAATGTTTCACGCCTTATTATAAAAATGAACTATTGTCATCTCGACCGAAGGGAGAGATCTATAAGAGAATTAGGAATGAAGAGAAAAGTATGAGAATTCAGGAGTTAGAATAAATACAAGTTCTTTTTTTCTTTTATTCTGACTTTTGTATAACAATTTTAGATTTTGAATTGAGGAAAAAAAATAAAAAAATATAATGCAAAAAATAAAACTAAATTTGCCTACAAAAATAATCGGTCAACAAATTTACTTTTTTAAAGAAATTGATTCTACTAATAATAAAGCCATAGAATTAGCAACAAAGGAAGTTTCTGAAGGAACTATTGTTCTCGCAAAAAAACAAACTTCTGGAAAAGGTCGATTTAAAAGAAAATGGTTTTCTCCATCAGGCGGAATTTATTTATCGATTATTTTATTTCCTTATATAAATGTAAAATACAGTTGGCATTTCACATTTATAAGTGCTTTATCAGTAGCAAAAACTATTCAAAAATTATATAATTTACCCGTTAAAATTAAATGGCCTAATGATATTATTATTAACAATAAAAAAGTAAGTGGTATTTTAACTGAAATTGAACAAAAAAATAATTTTATTAAATTTGCTATAATCGGCATAGGAATAAATTTACAAAAAATTCCAGATGAACAAGAAAAAATAACTTCTATTGAAGAAGAAACAAACAAAAAAATTTCTTATTGGCAAACATTAAAAAAATTATTTATTGAATATGAAAATAATTATTTTAATTTTCAAAAAAATGGCTTTGTTTCAATTTTAAATGAAGTTAAATATCTTTCTTATGATTTAAACCGTTTTGTTAGAATTAACTATAATAAAGAAATTATTGAAGGATATGCTATTGATATTGAAGAAAATGGTGGATTAGTTATAAGAACAGAATCAGGTTTTATAAAAGTTATAAAAAGCGGTGAGATAATATAAACAAAATCATTTTAAAATTATAAACACAGTTTATTTGTAATTATTTTAAAAAAAAAATTCTAATTTTTGCTCAAAAACAGAAATTACTTCTTCTGGTAAAATTTTTTTCATACAAATATTATCAGCACATTTTTTTTTAAAACATGGTTGACAAAAAAAATTCTTTTTTATAACCAAATTATTTTCACCTAAAGGTCCTGTAGAAATTGGATTTGCTGGACCAAAAAGAGCCAAAACTTTAGTCCCTACTGCAGTAGCAATATGCATCGGACCAGTATCTGGAGTAATCAAAAGTGAACATTGTTTAATTAAAGCAGCTAATTGAGTTAAATTAGTTTTTCCAATAGCAATAATAGAAGTAGTTTTTAAGGAATTTATTACTTCTTTTAAATATGGATTATTTTCATTTTGTCCAAAAATAATAGTAGAATAACCCTTACAATTTAAAAAATCAATTACTTTAGCATAATATTGTGGTACCCAAAGATTAGTTGGCCAACTAGCAAATGGATTAATGCCAATTAATTTTTTTGGTTGAATAGAATATTTTTTTAAAAAAACATTAGCAAAATTTTCATCTTCTTCAAGAAAATTAATATTTGGTTTTTTCTCTATTTCCATAATTCCTAATGATTTTACTATTTCTAAATAATTTTCTACTATATGTTTTTTTCTACCTGATGTTTTTATTTTTTTGTTTAAAAAAATATTTAATAATTGTTTATTGTCTCCAATTTTATATTTTGCTTTACTAAATATAGATAAAAATGCACTGCGATCAACATTATGTAAATCAATTACTAAATCAAATTTTTCTTCTTTTATTTTTGCCACAAAATCTTTTATTTCTTGAAAAACTATAGGTAGATTTTTAATATTTTTTTTAAGTTTTTGTTCAAATTCTTGTTTATGAAAAATAAATATTTTATCTAAATAAGAATTGTCTTTTATGATTTCATACGATTTTGGTTCAACTACAAAAGCAATATAAGAATTTTTATATTTTTCTCTTAATGCTTTAATAATAGGAGTAGTAAGTAATACATCACCTATAGAACTTAATCTTATGATTAATATTTTTTCGAATTTCATATTTTTGTTTTTATGTTAATACCAAATTGCAATCAGAAATAAAATGTTGCAAATTATTAAATTTGTATTTTAGTTATTCAGATTTGTTTTGAATTTCAAATTTTGATATTTTGGATTTTATGTTAAAATATTAGAAATGGCTTCTTTTATTTCATTTACAGTAATTTCTTGCATACATTTATTTGTTTTATGTTTACATTTATTTATTTTACAAGGATTACATTTTATTTTTTTGTAAAAAGTAATATGTTTATTTTCAATAGGTGCTACTTCTACAGGATTTGTTGAACCAAATAAAGATATAATTGTAGGTTTTTCAGCAGTAGCAGCAGTATGCATCGCGCCACTATCAGATGTAATCACTATTTTACATTTGTTAAAAATATAAGCTAACTCTCTAACTGTTGTTCTCCCTACTAAATTTATTACATTTTCTTTTTCTTTTGTTAATGATAAAATTTCATGAACTTGAGATTTTTCTTTTTCACTTCCAATAATAATTACTTTAGCATTATATTTTTGCATTACATAATCTATTACTTGAGCCAAGTTATAAGAATTCCATTGTTTATTTTTTCGAGCACTAAAAGGACATATTGCAATAATTAAATCTTCTTTTTTAATATTTTCTTTTATAAAAATTTTTTCTACATTTTCTTTATCTGTTTCATTTAAAAATATTTCCATTTTTAAATTATTTTCCATATCTTGTATTCCAAGTAATTCAAAGTATGAAATAATGGTATGTTTTAAAAAATTTCTTTTAATACTTTTAGTTAAAAAAATTTGCGCTCCTTCTTTTTTATAACCAATTCTTTTCGGAATATTAGATAACCAAGTTAAAATAGCATTTCCTATTGTATCTTGAAATATAAAAGATACATCAAATTTATGCTTTATAATTATAAATAATAATTTAAAAAAATCTTTTGTTCCTTTTTTTCTTATTATTATTTCATCAATATTTGGGTTATTTAATAAAACATCTTTTGCATTTTCTCCTACAATACAAATTACAAAAAAATCTTTATAATATTTTCTTATTTTTTTAATTACAGGAGTAGTAAGTAATACATCACCTATATGATTATGGTTTATAATAAGAATTTTTTTCATAAAATTTTTTCAACCTCTTTAAATACTTCTTTTGGAGTAATAGTTTTCATACAAGTAAGTAAGTTACATTTTTTTTTAAAACATGGACTACATTGTAAGTTTTTTTTAATAACAAAATGTTGTTCACCATAGGGACCAGTTCTTTGAGGATCAGTAGGTCCAAAAAGAGCAATTATTTTAGTTCCCATTGCTGCTGCAATATGCATTGGACCAGTATCACCTGTAATAAAAATTTTTGTTTTTTTAATTAACCCAGCCAATTGAAGTAAGGTAGTATCTCCAGTAGCTATATATATATTTTTATTTACTTGTTTTTTTAATGTTTCACTTAATTTTTGCTCAGACTTGCTACCAGTAAGAATTATTTTAGCATCAAAAACATTAATTAGCATTTTACTTAATTCAATAAAATTTTCTAAAGCCCAAGTTTTAGTTTGCCAACGAGTACCTAAATTAAAAATTATAAGTAAATCATCCTTCAAAATTTTATGTTTTGTTAAAAAATCAGAAGCAAATTTTTCATCTTCTAAAGAAAGAAATATTTCTGTTTTTTTATCCTTTGGATTAAGTCCAATACTTCTTAAAAGATCTAAATAACCTTCTATCGCATTAATGGAACTTAACGATGAAGATAAAATGTTTTTAGAAAGAAAAAGCCATCTGTTTTTACCAATTTTATATTTTGATGGAACTAAATAAAGAAAAATTACACTTCTTAACAACCCTTGAAAATCAAAAGATATATCATAAGTACATTTTCTCAAATTCTTAATCAAAGAAAAAATTTCTTTTAAATCTTTTTTTATACAAAATAAAGAACGAAATAATTTAGTGCGTCTAAAAACAAATATATTAGATAAATTTGGATTGTTTTTTACAATTGGATAAGATTCTTCTTCTACGATCATATCTATTTCAGCATTTGGATAATGTTTTTTTAATTCTCGAATACAAGAAGTAATCATGACTACATCGCCAATAGAACTTAATTTTATAATTAATATTTTTTTTGAATCATCTAAATTTTTCAATAAAAAAATTTCCCCTTTTTTGAAAAAAATCAATTTGAAATTTTTTTTAAAAAAATATTTTAAAAAAGGTAATTTGTCAATATTTTTATTTAATTGACAAAAAAGCTTTTTTAATTAGTAAAAGAATAAAATGATAAATAAAAAAATTAAAAATAATTATTTAATTTTAGTAATCAATCCAGGCTCTACTTCTACAAAAATTGCTTTTTTTGAAAATAAAAAAGTTTTTTTTAAAGAAGTAATAAAACATGATTTTGAAAAATTAAATTCATTTAAAAAAATTATTGATCAATGTGATTTTCGTTATCAAACTATATTAAAAATTTTAAAACAAAAAAATGTTGATTTATCTTGTATTAATATTATTATGGCTCGTGGTGGTTTGATGAATCCCGTTAAAAGCGGTGTTTATAAAATAAATTTAAAAATGATTCAAGATTTAAAAAATGAAAATATTTGGGGAAAAGAACATGCTTCTAATTTAGGTGCTTTAATTGCTTATAAAATAAGTAAAGTTTTTAAAATTCCATGCTTTATTGCAAATCCAGTATGTGTAGATGAAATGCAAGAAATATCTAAAATTTCTGGTTTTGCAGAGATAGAAAGAAAAAGTCTTTTTCATGCTCTTAATGTTAAAGCAGTAATAAAAAAAGTTAATGAAAAATTATGTGTTCATAAAAAAAATGTTAATTATATTGTTGCTCATTTAGGTGGAGGAATATCTATTTGTGCTTCTTTTAAAGATAAAATTATTGATGTAAATAATGCTTTATTAGGAATGGGACCTTTTTCTCCTCAAAGAGCAGGTAGTCTACCAATAGGAGATTTAATTAAATTATGTTTTTCTAAAAAATATACTCAAAAAGAATTAGAAAGAAAATTGTCTCAAGAATCTGGATTAATTTCTTATTTAAAAACAGATGATTTAATTGAAATACAAAAAAAAATTAAAAATGGTGACAAAAAATTTTTATTAATTTATAAAGCTATGATTTATCAAATAGCCAAAGAAATCGGTTCTATGGCAACTGTACTTAATGGAAATGTTAAAGCCATTATTTTAACTGGTAGTTTAGCTTTTTCCAAAAAATTAATTTGCGATTTAAAAAAAAGAATTTCTTTTATTGCTCCTATTTTAATTTATCCAGGAGAAGAAGAAATGAATGCTTTAGCAGAAAAAGCATTAGAAGTTCTTCAAAAAAAAGAAAAAATTAAAATTTATAGGTAGTATCAAATAAAGTATGATAGGATATGAAAAATTACGATTAGCTAATATATTGGAGAGATCTTGAATGGATTTGCTTTATTTCACTACGAGTAAACTTAGAGCAAATCAAGATAATAAAACAATTAATTTTTTTCATATTAGCTTATTTTCTTTTTGGTATGAAAAAGTTTTTTTTCTCAGTCTACCATAAAAAGTAAGGGGAGACAAGCTAAATTTACATAACATTCTGTCAGAATAGTGGTTTAGAGTAAAATTCACAAAAGATTTTGACAGAACGCGGAACAAAGCAAGGAGATGTATATTGTGAAAATACCCAAATGTATGAGCACGCAACATCCTGATAATGTAAATACACCGTTTTTTGCTGAGAACACTGAAATTGGCGGAGAAGATGAAATACTGGAAGCATACTATGCTTTCTCTCATTTAGGTTGTGATGAACAAATGTGGGATTGTGAAGGCAAGGAGGTTGACAATTTTGTAGTCAAAAAATTATTAACAAAATATGAATCATTTTTCAGAGAGAAAAAATTGGGGAGAGAGGTATTTATAACCCTAAGGGTTCCTAATCCAACTATAGAAAAATCTGAAGCAAAGATATTACTAGAAACATTGGAAAGCATCCCTAGATCTTTTGATGCTGCCAAATTATTTTATGCAGAAAATATAACCCCGATATTTGAGATTATATTGCCAATGACCACTTCTTCTAAATGTCTTGATAGAATTTACAGATATTATTGCGATTTTGTTGTGGGAAAACAGAATAAGCCATTTAACGCAGGAGATATAACAATCGCTAAATGGATTGGAAAATTTAGGCCTAAAAAAATTAATGTTAGTCCTCTTTTTGAGGATATGGAACATATGCTTAATGCACATAACATAACCAGAGAATATTTACAAGAAAAGAATGTAGAATATCAAAGAGTTTTTTTGGCAAGGTCAGACCCAGCAATGAATTACGGATTTATCAGCGCTGTTTTTTTAAACAAAATAGCCCTTCAAAGATTACAAAAAATGTCTGATAATATTGGTATTAAAATATATCCTATCATTGGGATGGGATCAGCTCCATTTAGAGGAAATCTTAAACCACAAACAGTAGAAAGAGTTATGAAAGAATATCCAAGTGTTCATACATTTACTATTCAATCTGCATTTAAATACGATAATCCTTCTGACCAAGTTGAAGAATCTATAAGAAAACTGAAAGAAAGAAAATCGGGATTGCCTCAGGAAATAGATGAAAAAAGATGTTTGGAAATAATCAGGAAATATTCTCAGGAGTACCAAAAACAAATCATAGAATTAGCACCATTAGTTAACAAGATTGCAAAGTATATTCCAAGTAGAAGAAAAAGGAAGTTACATATAGGTTTATTTGGTTATTCGCGTAAATTAGGAAAAATTACATTACCAAGAGTGATAACATTTACATCTGCTCTTTATTCTATAGGATTACCTCCAGAAATTTTAGGTTTGAATGCTTTGAATAAAGACGACATTCAATTTATCAAAGAAGTTTATATAAATTTTGAAGATGATTTAAGAGATGCTTTCAAATATCTTAATACGGATATGATTTTTTTACCAAAAAATCTTAAGACAAAAATAAAAAAATTTCCAATAGATTTTGAAAGGGATGAAAAGTATAAAAAAATAACAGATTATATTGTATGTGCATTAAAAGAAAATAAAACAGAAGATTTAGAAGAGTATATTTTAAGAGCAGCAAGTTTAAGAAAATTTTTGGGATAAATATATTGATAGGACGAAAATTCGTATAATAATGGATAAAAGAGGAATTTCTGTTTATTGTGTCAATAACATAGGTAGGTCTGTTTATTGTTGGGCAGAAAAGATTCTTCCAAATTGCCCTTCGGTAATTTCTTTTATTCGCAGACCGCTAAATTATATTATACAGCAAAAACTACTTCTGAAATTATGGAAATAGGTGAAGGAAAATTTCTTACAATAGATTGAAAATGAAGTGATTTTCAAGTCTTTTTTCCATTTTAGGGATTATAGTTATAGTAAAAGCGGGAATTTATGTTAAAAAAAATTACAAAAGATTTTTGATAAAACAAATTTATTTATAAAGATAAAAAACTAATTCTATTTTAAAATGAGAAAAAATAAAAAAATGAAAAATAAACCAATAAAAAATTTTAAAGATTTACTTAAAAAATGTTTATATTTAAAAAATCTTCATGGAATACAAAAAATGGCTGTAATTTGTCCTTATGATGTTTTTACACTTCGTGCAATTATAAAAGCTCAAAAAGAAAAAATAATAAATTCTATTCTTATCGGAAATAAAGATAAAATAGAAGAAGCACTTAAAAAATTAAAAAAATCATTATTTGATTTTGAAATAATAAACATTATAGAAGAAGAAAAAATATTACAAAAAGCTATGGAATTAGTTAATTCAAAAAAAGTACATTTAATTATGAAAGGATTTATACAAACTTCTACACTTTTAAAAGCAGTGTTAGATAAAGAAAAAGGTATTAGAACAGAAAAATTAATAAGTCATGTATCTGTTTTTAAATTAAAAAATATTAATCGTTTAATGTTTATGTCTGATGGTGGTATAAATATTAATCCAAATTTATTAGAAAAAAAATCTATTATTGAAAATGCTGTTTTTGTTGCTCATAATTTAGGAATTAAAAAACCTCGTGTAGCTTTACTTTCAGCTGTTGAAACAATTAATTTAAAAATGGAATCTTCTGTAGAAGATGCTATTTTATCTAAAATGGTGGATCGTTCTCAAATAAAAAATGTTATTATTGATGGCCCTTTAGCTTTTGATGGAGCAATGTCAAAAAAAATAGCTGAACTTAAAGGAATAAAAACTCGCATAGCAGGGCGTGTAGATATTTTTATTGTAAATCAAATAGAAACTGGAAATTTATTTTTTAAAATGTTAATGTATTTTAATTTAGCAAAAGGTGCTGGTATTGTTACTGGAGCTAAAGTTCCTATTGTTTTAGTTTCTCGTACAGATAAAGAAGAAATTAAATTTTATTCTATTGTTTTAGGAACAATAATTTCTTACCATAAAAATAAGGAATAAAAAATTTTGAAAAAAAGTCTTATTTTATTATCAAGCGGATTAGATTCATTAGTTAATTTAAAAATAGCTTTAAATAAAACAAAAGTAGTTTTAGCTCTTACTTTTAATTATGGACAAAAAGCATCTAAAAAAGAAATTCTTTATAGCAAAAAAATTTGCAAATTTTATGAAGTTCCACATAAAGTAATTTCTTTACCTTGGTTAAAAAGTATTTCAGATACATCTCTTACAAATAAAAATAAAAAAGTTCCAAAACCTTCTTTAAAAAATTTAGAAAATATAGATTTAGTTCATAGTGTTTGGATTCCTAATAGAAATGGTGTTTTTGTAAATATTGCAGCATCTTTTGCTGAAGCAATGAATATTGATTTAATATTATTTGGCGCTAATAAAGAAGAAGGAAGAACTTTTAAAGATAATACACAAGAATTTATAAATGCTTCAAATAATTTTTTTAAATATTCTTCTCAAAAAAAAATTAAATTAAATAGTTTTACTACTCAATTAGAAAAAAAAGAAATTGTTGAAATTCTTTTAAAAAAGAAAATCCCACTTCATTTTATTTGGAGTTGTTATGAAGTGGGAAAAAAAATGTGCGGAAAATGTGTATCTTGTCTTAGATTAAAAAATGCATTAAGTTCCTTCATTCCAAGAAGCAAGATAATGTTTTTGTTCAGCAGTTAACTCATCTATTTTTATTCCCATAGTTTTTAATTTTAATATAGCAATTTCTTTATCTATTTCTTCAGGTACAGAATATACTTTTTTTTCTAATGTATCTTTTTTCTGAGCAATAAATATAGCTGATAAAGTTTGATTAGCAAAACTCATATCCATTACCATTGCTGGATGTCCTTCAGCAGCAGCTAAATTGATAAGTCTTCCTTCCCCAAGTAAAAATATTTTTTTTCCATTAGAAAATGTATATTCTTCTACATATTCTCTAATCTGTCTTTTTGTTTGAGATAAAGAATTAAGAGATTTAATATCTATTTCAACATTAAAATGACCAGAATTTGAGATAATAGCTCCATCTTTAATTTTTTGAAAATGCTTTTTATTTATTACATTAGTATTTCCAGTAACAGTTATAAAAATATCTCCAAGTTCAATAGCTTCTGCCATAGGTATTACCTGATATCCATCCATACAAGCTTCTAATGCTTTTACAGGATCTATTTCTGTCACAAACACTTTTGCTCCCATTCCATGAGCTCTTGAAGCAACTCCTTTTCCACACCAACCATATCCACAAACAACAAAATTACATCCAGCCAATAAAATATTTGTTGCTCTTAAAATTCCATCAATACTACTTTGTCCTGTTCCATATCTATTATCAAATAAGTGTTTTGTTAAAGCATTGTTAACAGCAATAATAGGATATTGCAATACTTTATTTTTTTCCATACTTTTTAAACGAATAACTCCAGTAGTAGTTTCTTCAGTTCCACCATAAACTGAAGACAATAAATTTTTCTTTTTAGTATGAAGAATAGTAACTAAATCCGCTCCATCATCCATTGTAATTTGAAGATTATTATCAAGAATGCTTTCTATATGACTATAATAAGTTTTGTTATCTTCCCCTTTAATAGCAAAAGTAGGAATTTTGTAATCTACTACTAAAGAAGCTGCAACTTCATCTTGAGTACTTAAAGGATTAGAAGCACATAAAAAAACTTCTGCTCCACATTGTTTTAAAGTAATTGCTAAATTAGCTGTTTCAGTAGTAACATGTAAACAAGCTCCTATTTTTACGCCTTTTAAAGGCTTTTTGTTTTTAAATCGTTCTTTTAATAGTCTTAAAACTGGCATATTTCTTTCAGCCCATTCTATTTTTAATTTTCCTTTAGATGCTAATGATCTATCTTTTATATCATATTTCATTATTTACTCCTATAAAATTATATTAAAAATTATATTCCAGCTTCTTTTTTTAAATCTTCGATTTTATTCACTATTTCCCATGTAAAACCTTCTTCTTCTCTGCCAAAATGTCCATAAACAGCTGTTTTTTTGAATACAGGTCGTTTTAAATCTAATGTAGAGATAATTCCCTGTGGAGTTAAATCAAAACAATCTCTTACAATTTTTGCTAATTTTTCATCTGCAATTTTTCCAGTTCCATAAGTATTAATCATTATAGATAAAGGTTCTGCAATTCCAATAGCATAAGAAAGTTGAATTTCACATTTTTTTGCAAGTCCAGCAGCTACTATATTTTTAGCAATATAACGACACATATAACAAGCAGATCTATCAACTTTTGTTGGATCTTTTCCAGAAAAACATCCACCGCCATGGCTACCAAATCCTCCATAAGTATCAACTATTATTTTTCTTCCAGTTAATCCCGTATCACCATGAGGTCCACCAATTTCAAATCTTCCAGTAGGATTGATATGATAAACAACATTCTCTGAAAGTATTTCTTTGGGAATAGTTTTTTTAATTACTTCTTCGATAATAGCTTCTTTTAAAACTTTCATTTCTACATCTGGATTATGTTGAGCTGACATAACAACTGTATGAACTTTTGATGGAACACCGTTTTTATATTCTATGCTTACTTGAGATTTTCCATCTGGACGAAGAAAATTTAAAATATTCTCTTTTCTGACAAAAGACAATCGTCTAACTAATTTATGTGCTAACATAATAGGTAAAGGCATAAGTTCTGGGGTTTCATTTACAGCATAACCAAACATCATTCCTTGATCACCAGCTCCGCCTATATCAACACCCAATGCAATATCTGCTGATTGTTCTTGAATTGCTGTAAGAACAGAACAAGATTCAAAATCAAAAGCATAATGAGGATCTGTATAACCAATTTCTCTAATTAAATTTCTAACTATTTTTGGAACATCTACATAACAGTTTGTGCTTATTTCTCCAGCTACAAAAACTAATCCAGTAGTAAGTAATGCTTCACATGCTACTTTCCCATTAGAATCTTTACTAAGAACATCATCAAGAATAGCATCTGAAACTTGATCTGCCATTTTATCTGGATGCCCTTCTGTAACAGATTCTGAAGTAAATAAATAATTCTGACCCATTCTCTTTCTCCTTTTTAAAA
>JBDRGX010000022.1:0-4624 GCA_043817485.1 bacterium | reverse complement strand
TTACTCCTACAGCTTATAGAAATCCAAAAACAAAAAATTTTCATGGAATTAATATAGATGGAATTTTTACTACTTTTATAGGAAGTTTATGGAGTAATTTTAAAACAGAAAATGTTTTTACTCAACAAATTTTTTTTATTTTATTAGGAGAAGACTCTAAATGGAATTTTTTACAAGAAGGTAAATATTATCCTTCTTTATCTATAGGAAATACCTTTTCTTTTAATTTACAAGGATCTGGTGGAGAAATAGAAGGTAAAGGAGGAAAACCATTTGGTTATTTATATGGAATAATGAGTAAAAAATGGAAAAAAAATGCTTTCCATGCTGGATTAATGTATACTCCAGAAATAACCAATGGAAAAAATGAAAGAATATTTTCAGGTGGATCTGAAATTTGGAATCTTATATCAACTAAAAACATAACAGAAGCAAAAACAACAAAAAATAAAATTAGAGCTATATTAGCAGATACAAAATATACTATAATAACTGGGTTTAATACAAGTATTTTCAATAAACAAATTAAAATTGAAATTATTTATCCTCTTGTAAATAAAAAAAGTATTAATTCTAAAATAGAAACAACAGAAAAAGGTGATGGAGAAAATAAAAAAAAAATTTCAGAACTTCCTTTAAATCAAAATTCTGTTATTTTTAAAGAAGAAGAATTAACTAATTGGTTAAATGAAAAATATTATTTAATAAATTTTTATGCCGAATTTTTTCCTTTTCAATTTTCATATTTAAAAGTACCAGAAGGTTTTTCTTTAATTGGGTATTTTAGTTTTAGATTCAATCTTTTTCCAACAACAGAAAAGGAAAAAAAATAAAATGAAATTGGAAGAAAAAATAATTAAATGGATTCAATCTCAAGTAAAAAAAACTAAATCTAAAGGAATTATTTTAGGAATGAGTGGTGGAATAGATTCTGCTGTTGTTGCTATTCTTGCTAAAAAAGCAATGAATGAAAATGTTTTAGGTATTATTATGCCTTGTGAAAGTAATCCAAAAGATGAAAAAGATGCTCTTCTTATTTCTTCTCTTTTTAAAATTAAAACACAAATTATAAAATTGGATAATATCTATCATAGTCTACTTCCAATTTTACCTAACGGTAATAAATTATCTTTAGCAAATCTTAAACCTCGATTACGAATGATTATTTTATATTACTTTGCTAATAATTTTAATTATCTTGTTGCTGGAACAGGTAATAAATCAGAAATTATGACTGGTTATTTTACAAAATATGGAGATGGTGGTATAGATATTTTGCCTATTGGAGGACTTTTGAAAACTGAAATTAAAGAATTATCTAAAAATCTTAAAATTCCAAAAGAAATTATTGAAAAAGCACCTTCTGCTGGATTATGGGAAAATCAAACAGATGAAAAAGAATTAGGTATTACTTATAAAAAATTGGATAAAACAATTACTTTGCTTAAAAAAAATCAAAAAGAAAAAATTCCACAAAATCTTTTATTGAAAATTACAAATTTAATTGAATCATCAAAACATAAAAGATCTTTGCCAAAAATATTTAAACCTTAAAAAATATAAATATTTTTAATAAAAACAAATATTTATATTTTACCTATAATCTAAATTCCCGCAAATAATCGAATTTAACAGCAAAAAAATTCAATAATTTTTTAACATTTTTTGTAAGTTTTCTAATAATCTTCATTCCATTTATTTTTATAAAGAATTTCAGAAAGAGATTTTCTCCCTTTATCTTTTCCAGATTCTGCTGGATATCCTAATGGAGTTAATCCTATAACTCTATAATCTTTTGGTATGTTTAATATATTTTTTATTTTTATTTCATTAAATTTCGCTATCCAACAAGTTCCAATTCCCAATGCTGTAGCAGAAAGAATTAAATGGTCTAAAAATATAGCACCATCAACTGCAAAAGATGTTGTATAATCACCAAGTTCTTGATAACATTCTTTTTCATTAACACATGCTACTATTACACAATGAGCTTCCATTAAAAATTTTTGTCCTTTAGTTGCTTCAACAAGATTTTCTTTTAATTTTTTATCATCTACAAGAATAATTTTCCATGGTTGAATATTTTTAGCTGAAGGTGCTAAATGCGCTGTATCTAATATTTTTTCTAATTTTTCTTTTTCTACTGGTTTATCCTGATAACTTCTTATACTTCTTCTTATTTTAATTACTTCAAAAAAATTCATATTTATTTTTCTCCTTTTTTAAAAGATTTTTCGGACAGGGACAAGTCACTGTCCCTACAATGCTACAATAATGCCACCCCTTCGGGGTTAGAATTATTAGTAGAAATATTCTATAATTTTTCATTTTACATTTTCAATTTGTATCTACCCTTTACTATGGAATTTTTATACCATGAGGACACCCAAGTTGGACTTCCTGCCTGTTGACAGACAAGTCACCAACAAAAATTGATACACTTCTCGACACACTCAATGATTAAAACAAAAAGTTGAACTTCCATTTGGACATATTAAACGAAATCTTGGAGTAAATTCATTTTTACTCAAAGGTCTGGGTGGTGTTAAAGCAGAGATGTCGCTATTTTCAAGTTGCTTTAATATAGCCGCGAATGATTACAATACTTGGAGTTGTAGGGTTTATTGAGAAACTTTACGGGTATGTAGAAACAAGAAAACCAATGTTTATAGACTTAACTGTTATCAAAAAATGTATTTTGTAGCAATTTTAAAATTATTTACAAAATAATTTTGGATTTTGTTTTAATTTTACCTTATTCTGTTTTTAAAAAGTAGTTTTGTTGTTAATTATACCACGGTCTAATAATGGTATTCGCCATCTTTATTAGCGGATTTTGAGGTAAGACAAAACTAACATTACCTCTATAATAAGTCTTTTCCATGGAAAGGGTTTGCAGACCAATGTCCTGCTGATAGAGGAAATATTCTTCTTCCTTTTTGCCACAATAGATACAACTTGGCAAAGACTGTGACACTTAAATATTCAATCTTTTTTACCACAAATCATACAATTTTGTGTTTTTTTCTCTTTCATCTATTCTTTTCTCCACTTAAAAATTACCGACCTGTACCATCAAGATTTTATCTGTGGATATATTTTTTTTATATCTCTAAATTTTCCAAATAAACCACCCAAGGCAAAGAAGATACCTTTTTATAAACCTCATGGTTGGCTGTAATTAACTTAAAACTTTCTTCTTTAGCTAAGGCAATAAAGTAAGAATCATAAACAGTAATATCGTATTGAATAGCCAATTTAACTGCTTCTGTTCCTATCTGCTGCCGATAAGATTGAATGGGTATTTCCATAAGTTCAATAGTCGCCACTGCTTTTTTTATTTTTTCAGAATCAAAATCTGGTTTATATCGGAGGACATTGTTCAATTCATAGAATAATAGATCAGGAAAAAGAAGTTGAACCTTTTCTTCCAAATATGATTCTCGTAGCCAATCTGCTTTTTCTAAATCACCTTCATCTGTTTTAGAAAACCATTTTATTACCACAGAGGTATCAAGTATATAAATCATTTATTTACCTCCCTTTGTCTTTGTAATTCAGCCACTCCATCCCAGTTAGAGGTGCTTTCTCGCAGTTCATTCTGAATCAGGATAGCCTTTTTAATAGCCTCTTTTTTTCTCCTTTTCGCCTCTTTTTCTTTCCTGACTTGTTCATAAAGTCTGGCTGCTTTTCTAAAAAATTCGCTTCTATTTATTTTTTCTTGTTTTATCAGCTCATCAATCGTGATTAACAAGGTTTCTGGTAAAACAATATTTACTCTCATCATAGTCATACAACACCTCCTGAAATTTTTACGCACAGATTGTATTATAAAGTGTATATAAATATCAATAAAAAATGTTAAATTTTGTAATTGGTTAGTTTTTGGTGGAACAAGACGAACAACCATAAAGGTTGTCCCTACGAATTCATTATTTGTAGTGATAGGAAACAAGAAGGTATTCCCTCCATCCTTGTTCATCTTGTGTTTTGTTCGAGACTGAAAATCGTGTTTTCCTATCAATCACTGACCCCATTATCAACTTACCTATTTTTTTTCTTCGATTCATTCCACATTTAGAACACTTATACAAAACAGTGATTAGCCACCTACTAAGTAAATATGTGTACTATGCCTTTTTCCAATAACAATATTTATAATTGCTTAAAATTTATATATTTTGGTCTCTTTTTACTCGTGTTGCTTTTTTACCTATTCTTTTTCTCAAATAATAAAGTTTTGCTCTTTTAACTTTTCCTTTAATAACAATTTCTATTTTTTGAATTAAAGGAGAATTTAATGCAAAAATTCTTTCTACTCCAACTCCATAACAAATTTTTCTCACAATAAAGGTTTCTCTAACAGAAGAATGTTTTTTCCCAATTACTATTCCTTCAAAAATTTGTATTCTTTCTTTCTCTCCTTCAATTAATTTCAAATATACTTTTATAGTATCTCCTGGATTAAATGCTTGAATAGATTCTTTTAAATAATCTTTTTCTACTAAACTCATTATGTCATTCATTATTTTTATTCTCCTTGTCCTTTTTAATTTCTTCTAAGATTTTTTTTTGTTCATCTGAAAAAAAATCTTTGTTTATTAAATCAGGTCTTTTTTTAAAT
>JBDRGX010000021.1:0-4712 GCA_043817485.1 bacterium | reverse complement strand
AATATTCAGCAATATAGCTGGGATAAAGTTAAAAAAAGTAAAGTGTTAGATAAATACGAAACGACAAATGTTTGGCGTATTGACCCGACATTTGATAAAATTCATAGCGCTGTTTTTCCGCTGGAATTATGCAACAGAGTAGTTAAATATTATTCTTTTATCGGTGATTTGATTTTTGATCCATTCGCTGGTAGTGGCACACTTGGACGAGCAGCCTTAAGTTTAAATCGTCACTTTTTTCTTACCGAAAAAGAATCAAAATATATTAATAGGATTAAGGAAGAATTAAATAAAAGCAATAATTTGTTTGATTTAAAAGATAGTCAACCAAGTTTCGTTGACCTTGAAAACTTTATTAAATCAATTAAAGGAACAATATGACAATAACAGAACAAGTCGCAAAAAATATAATTAAAAAGTTACTAAAAGGAGAGGATTATAGGATTGAAGTCGTAACGCTTATTAACGCCGAGTTTTTACAATTTGCTATTGATTTTTTCAAGAAAATTGTTGATGCAAAATTTAAAAACAAAGGCATAACAGCAGATTGGTATAAAAAGGAATTTCTTAATCCCGATTTACCGGCAAGAGACATTGCAATCAATTCAGGATTAAACGAAAAGACAATCCACAATATGTTTAATTCCTCAACAAAGGAAATTGTGATTGACGCTTCAAACGAACATTATGATACTCTTTATAAGGCGATTAAAAATTTTGTAGATACAGAGGACATTGAACTCACATTAACTATTAAATTTAAAGGAGTGAGTGTTGATTTGAATGTTAGCGAAAGTTTAATCGTGATAAATACACTGGCAGTAAAAAGAGCTGCGTTGAGAGGTGGCTTATGGAGTGCTGCTGGCAAAAGAGTTGAAAAACCTTTAATGCAGACTCTCTGCAAATTATATGATGTCTCTGACAATAATTATTCCTTAAAAATAAAAGGCAAAGAAATTGCAAAAGGTGATTTTGAAAGAGAGATTGATTTTTATTTAGTTGAGGGGAAAAATCAATACAAATGCGAAGTTAAATTAATGGGTTGTGGTAATCCAGAAAGTGCAGACGCAGTTATTGCAAGAGATAGTAGGGTTTTTGTGGCAGATAAACTTTCAGATACAAATAAAAAACAATTAAATAGCCGAAAAGTTAAATGGATTGAATTAAGAAGTGATGGCGGGTTCAAAAGATTTGAAACTGTTTTAGATCATTTAGATATTCCGCATACGAAATTGTCAGACAATATTGATAAAAAATTAGAGGTTGTGTTTAAAGAAATTTTTTAATTATGAAGAGAGATATAATTGTCCATGTTTTAAAAGTAGAAAAATTATTTAAAAAATATTGTAAAGAAAATAAATTTATTTTCAGTTATATTAAAATGATGTATTTAAAATTTATAAGTTTTTGGACACTATTGAAAAGGAGTGTTAAATTGATAAAAAAAATTTTGATTTGTTATTTTTTCTTAAATTATTTATTTGTAAATTCAACTACATCTACATTTTTGTGGAAATCTACGACTTTTGGAAAAGTTAATACACCTGTTTTGGGAGATATAAATAATAATGGAAATATTGAAGCAATAATTAGTTCAACAGATGGTACAGTTTATGCAGTAAATGGAACAAAAGGAAATTTTATTTGGAAATTTAGCACTAATAATTCTATTATGTCTTCTCCTTGTTTAAAAGATATAGATGAAGATGGAATTTTAGATGTAATTATATCTTCAAAGGATGGAAATGTTTATGGGCTAAAAGGAATTAATGGAAAATTGCTTTGGAAAACATTTTGTGGGGATGAAATTGTTTCTTCTCCAGCATGTAAAGATATAAATTATGGTGGGTTTCCTGAAATTATAATAGCTACTCAAAAAGGAAAAGTTTTATGTTTAAATGCTAAAGAAGGGAAAATTCAATGGACATTTAATACTAATGGAGAAATTATTTCATCTCCTTTAATAGTAGATCTTAATAAAGATATGATTGATGATATAATAGTTAGTTCTTGTAATGGTTTTGTTTATGCTTTAAATGGGAAAAATGGAAAATCTCTTTGGTCATTTAATTCTGGGCAAAAAATATTTCTTTCTTCTACAATAATAAATTTTGATAAAGATGAAAAAACAAATATAATTGTTTTTTCGGATAAAATTATTTATTCTATTAGAGGAAGTAATGGTACTAAATTATGGTCTTATAATGCAAAAAAATCTTTTAGTTCTTCTCCAATTTCTGGAGATTTCAATAAAGATGGAAAAGATGAAATTGTAGTTTTTTTAGAAAATGGAGAAATTATTTTATTAAATAGTTTTTTAGGGACAAGTATATGGAAAAAAGAATTAAAACAAAAAATTTGTGATGGTTCAGCTATTGCAAATTTCAATGGAAATAATAGTTTAGATATAATTGTTGGGACTTACGATGGCTTTATTTATGTATTAGATGGGGAAGGAAATATAAATTTGGAAATAAAAGTAGGAGAAGCAATAAATTCTGGAGTTGTTGTTGGAGATGTTAATAGTGATGGTTATTCAGAAATACTTGTTGGATCTTGTGAAAGACATTTATGGTGTTTTTCAACTTCTCAAAAAATAAATACAAATACTATTTCTTGGGAAATGTTTCAAGGAAGTGCATCTCGTATTGCAAACTGGAAAGAAATTAAACAGGAAAAAACATTTGATATTTTATATAAAAAAGCAATTGTTTTTATTAAAGAAGAAAAATGGATTAAATCTTTAGAAATACTTAGAAAAATTATTTCTCTTAAACCATATCATATTGCTGCTAAAGAACAACTTTTATTAGTGGAAAAACAAATTGAATTATTAGGGTTAACAGATCTTTTATTAACAAAACAAGAAATAAGTGATTTGTTTAATAAAGCAGCAAAAGAATATAATGAATGAAAATGTCAATCATCTCTTTTAATTTGTAAAAGAATATTAAAAGTAGATGCAGATTATTTAGAAGCAAAAAAAATGGTAAATTTAATAGAACAAAAAATTGCACAAATAGAAAGATTGAAAAAATTAGAAGAAGAAAAGAAAAAAAAAGAAAAGGAAATAGAAATTCTTTGTCAAAAAGCAATGAGTTTATATGAAAATTATCAATTAGAAGAATCTTTATTAGAATTTGAAAAAATTTTAAAATTAGATTCAAATCACATATTGGCTTGTGAAAAAACAAAAGAGATAAAAAAATATTTTTCTTTTTATGATAAAAAAACAAGAGAAGAAATTGAACAATATTTTAATTTTGGATTAAAAAAAATTAAAGAAAATAATTGGCAAGAAGCTTTAAGTGCTTTTAAAAAAGTGTTGCAAATAAATCCGTATCATGAAAATGCAAAAAAATATTTAGAAGAAGTAAGAAGAAATTTATTAAAACGCAATACAAAAATAGAATTAGCAAATTTTTATTATAATAAAGGAATGAAAAATATTAATGATCAAAATTGGCAAGAAGCAAGAGGAAATTTTGAAGAAGTATTAGTTTTTGATTTTTCTTTTCAAAAAGCTCGAAATAAAATAAAAGAAATAGAAATTCTTCAAAAAAAAAGTATTGAAAAAAAACATTATGAACAAGGAGTAAAATACTTTAAAAAAGAAAATTGGCAAGAAGCAATTAAAGAATTTGAAGAAATATTAAAAATAAATCCTAATCATGAAAAAGCAAAAGAAAAATATTATGCATCTATAGAATGTTTAAAAATGACTTATGGTGGTAAAAAAATTAAAGATATTATTAATGAATTTTTAAACAAAGGTAATTCTTGTTTAAAAAAAAGGGAATGGGAAAATTCTATTGTATTTTTCACAAAAGCATTAGAAATAAATAAAGATTCAAAAGAAGCAATAGAAGGAATAAATAAGGCTAATTATTTAAATGGAATAGAATTAGTTAAAAAATCAAAATTTAAAAATGCAAAAGAAAAATTTAAAAGTGTATTAGAAAAACAAGATTCTTTGCAAATTAAAACATTATGTTGGTGTTATTTTTCAATTTTTTTGTATTATTTAGTAACAAAATTATTTTTTATTCCAATACTTCTTATTCTTTTTGCTATGATTTCTTTTATAGTTCTTATTAAAAAACATCCAAATGATTATTAAAAAATGATATAATTATTTATTATTTTAGAAATTAGGATTTAATATGTTATTTGAAGAAATTATTTCGCAAGATATAGTAAAAAAAACTTTAGAAAATGCTTTGAAAAAAAATTCTCTTTCTCATGCTTATATTTTTTCAGGGCAAGAAGGTGTTGGTAAAACAACAATGGCTATGATTTTAGCTAAATCTTTAAATTGCGAAAATACTTTGTTTGGATTTTGTGATAAATGTAATCATTGTTTAAGTATTGAAAAAAATATTCATCCAGATATTATTAGAATAGAAGAAAAAGATATAATAAAAATTGATGTTATTAGAAAAATTAAAAAAGAAATGGGATTCAAATCTTTTGTAGCAAAAAAAAAAGTATCTATTATTCTTGAAGCTCATAAAATGAATGAAGTTGCTCAAAATTGTTTGCTTAAAACTTTAGAAGAACCATTAGGAGATTCGCTTTTAATTTTAACTACAACAAATATAAGCATGTTATTACCAACAATAATTTCTCGTTCTTGCGTTTTGAAATTCACTCCTTTACCAACATTAGAAATGGAAAATTTACTTATAAAAAAATATAATGTTTCTTTTTCT
>JBDRGX010000020.1:0-6527 GCA_043817485.1 bacterium | reverse complement strand
AATATGATTATTCAGGAGCAAAAGGAATAGGAATATGTGATAATGGGTTAATATTATTTAAAGATAATGAAATTGTAATTGTAAATGAAATTGGAGAAAGGAAAGTCATACAGGGGATAAATGAAATAAAAGATATATGTTATAAAGATAAAATATATTTAGGAACAGAAAAAGGAGTTTTGATATATGATAAGAGTTTGAAATTATTAAAGGAAATAAAAATAGAGAATATAGGTAAAATACGAGTTGATGAGCAAGAAAGGATATATGTAGTAAGAGATGGAGTATTAAGTTGTTATAACGAATTTGGAGATATGGAGATGGTTGTAGATGTAAGTGAAGAGATAAAAGGAATAGATGTACAAGGGGATAAAATATATATTGTAGATGTAAAGAAGATAAAAATATATAAAATAGGAAAAGAAATAGCCATAAAATTAGCCCCAAAAAGTAAAACAGAAAATCAAGAAAAAATAATAAAGCAAAATACATTGAATTACCCAAATCCATTTAATCCCGAATGTTATATCCCATTAGAAATAACAAATAATAAATCACAAAATATTAAAATAAAAATATACAATATCCTTGGCCAAGTAGTCAGAGAAGTGATTACAAATAATGCAAATAATTCAGTATATTGGGATGGAAGAGATAATTTAGGAAAAGAAGTTTCATCGGGAATGTATTTTTATGAAACAATTGTTGACAACAAAACACAAAATTGTAAAAAGATGTTGATGCTTAAATAAAACATAAAATAAATTTGAAATTTGAAATTTTCAATTTGAAATAAATTCGAATGTTTCTACCGACATTGTATCCCTATAGGACATTGTGAATATTCGTTTCGTAGGAACGAAATATTGGTAAAAACGAAATAAATTTAATTTTTTTATAATATATTTTTCAACAAAATTATGAAAGGAGAGATGATGGCTGATTTAATAGAAATTCGTTGGCATGGACGAGGTGGACAAGGTGCTAAAACAGCAGCTCTTTTATTTGGAGAGGCACTTTTAGAGCAAGGAAAATATATTCAAGCTTTTCCAGAATATGGTCCAGAACGAATGGGAGCACCTGTTCAAGCATTTAATAGAATAAGCGATTTTCCAATTTTACTTCATTGTCATATTACTGAACCAAGCATAGTTGTTGTTTTAGATACTACTCTTATAAATAAAGTAAATGTGTTATCTGGGTTATCTTTAGATGGGATTTTAATAGTAAATACTCATAATAGTCCATTAGAATTAAGAGAAAAAAATAAAATAGAAGGAAGAAAAATTTTTACTATAGATGCTTCAAAAATTTCTAAAGAATGTTTAGGCCAAGAAATTCCTAATACCACAATGATGGGTGCTTTAATTAAAATAAGTGGTTTAATAAAAATAGAAGAATTATTAAAAAATACGCAAAAAAAATTAGAAAAAAAATTTAAAACAAAACTTGATGTAATAGAAGGAAATTTAAACGCTATTAAAAGAGCTTATGAGGAGGTAATAGTAGAATGAAAGATAAATGGCAAGATTTACAAATAGGAGCATTGATTTTAGAAGCAGGAAATTCAAAAAATTTCGAAACTGGTGATTGGCGAACATCAAGACCAATTTGGGATAAAGAAAAATGTATTAATTGTTTGAATTGTTGGGTTTATTGTCCAGATTCTTCTATTAAAGTAGAAAATGGAAAAATGACTGGAATAGATTTATTTCATTGTAAAGGATGTGGAATTTGTGTAAAAGAATGTCCTTCTAAAATACAAGCAATTAAAATGGTTCCAGAAGAAAAATAAATAATTTTTTTATTTATTTTTTTTGTTAATTATGATAAATTGCATTTTGCAAAAAATTTAATTAGGGGTATTTTTGTGACAAAAAGAGATTATTATGAAGTTTTGGGTGTAAATAAAAATGTAAGTCCTGATGAACTTAAACAAGTATATAGAAAATTAGCTTTTAAATATCATCCCGATAAAAATTCTGGGAGTAAAGAAGCAGAAGAAAAATTTAAAGAAATAAATGAAGCTTATGCTGTTTTAAGTAATTCAGAAAAAAAACAAAAATATGATCAATTTGGACATAGTGGTGTTGAAGGAACTTCTTATAATTACGGAGATTTTAGAGGATTTGAAGATATTTTTGAAGGGAGTGGAGGAAGTTTTTCTGATATATTTGAAGGTTTTTTTGGGACTCGTTCTACTCGATCCAGAACAGGAACTCAAAAAGGTAGAGATCTTCAATATGAAATAAAAATTTCTTTAGAAGAAGCTTTTTTTGGAATAAAGAAAAAAATAAGAATTCCTAAAATGGAAACTTGTGATAAATGTCAAGGGACTGGATCTGGTCCAGAAACAAAAAAAGAAACATGTCCTCAATGTCATGGGAAAGGTCAAATTGCATATTCTCAAGGTTTTTTTAGCATTAATCGTACATGTAATCATTGTCAAGGTGCTGGAGTGAAAATTAAAAATCCTTGTTTTAAATGTAATGGGGAAGGAAGAGTAATGCAGGAAAAAGTTCTTGAAATAAATATTCCAGCAGGAATAGATACTGGAAATCAATTAAAAATAGAAGGAGAAGGAGAATCTGGAATAAGAGGTGGAAAAAAAGGAAATTTATATGTAGTTATTTATGTAAATACACATCCAGTTTTTGAAAGATCTGGCAATAATCTTGCTTGTAATCTTGATATTTCTTTTACTCAAGCTTCATTAGGGGATGAGGTTGAAATATCTACTTTAGAAGGAAAAACTACAGTAAAAATTCCTTCAGAAATTCAAAATAGTAAAGTTTTGCGATTAAAAGATAAAGGAATGCCTATTTTATCAGGTTATGGAAAAGGAGATTTATATCTAAAAATAAATGTAATAGTTCCTACTCGATTAACTAACAAAGAAAAAGATATTTTAAGAGAATTTGCTAAATTAAGAGGGGAAAAATTAAAAGAAAATAAAAAGAATTTTTTTTAATTTAATAAATGTTGATAATAAAATGTCATTTTTAATGGCAAAATATTTCAAAGGAGGTTTTTAAATGTTTAAAAGAATAATTTTGAGTTTAGTAATTTTATTATGTGTAATAACAATGAAGATAAGTTATGGAGAATGGAAAGTTGTTGATAATGTAAATCTTATTCCTGGAGGAAATAAAGTAAATGGATTAGAGCCAACAGCATTATGTGTATTAGAGAATAAAGTATATGTAGCTAATAGTGGAAGTAGTAGTATTTCGATAATAGATACAGCAAATAATAATGCAGTGACAAATATAAATGTGGGAAATAATCCAAGAGCATTTTGTGTTTTAGGTGATAAAATATATGTAGCTAATAGTCATAGTAATAGTGTTTCGATAATAGATACAGCAAATAATAATGCTGTCACAAATATAACTGTTGGAGATAAACCAAAAGTATTTTGTGTATTAGAAAATAAAGTATATGTATCTAATAGTAATGATAATAGTATTTCAATCATAGATACAGGAAATAATAATGCAGTCACAAATATAAATGTAGGAAATAAACCAGAAGTGTTGTATGTATTAGGTGATAAAATATATGTGGCTGATGGTAATAGTGGAAGCATAAATGTTCTTGAAGATGATGGAACTTCTATTTGTAAAATGACAAATAATGCAAAAATGAATACATTAAATTACCCAAATCCATTTAATCCCGAATGTTATATTCCATTAGAATTATCAAACAACAAATCTCCAATTTCAAATATTAAAATAAAAATATACAATATATTAGGCCAAGTAGTTAGAGAAGTAATTACAAATAATGCAAATAATTCAGTATATTGGGATGGAAGAGATAATTCAGGAAAAGAAGTAAGCTCGGGAATGTATTTTTATGAAACAATTATAAATAACAAAACAATAAATTGTAAAAAAATGTTGATGCAGAAATAAAAGAAAATCCGAAATACGAATATCGAAATTCGAGACAAATTCGAATGACTAAAATACAAAAAAAAAATTCAATTTTCAATTTAATTTTTTTATTTTGAATTCAACTTAATATAAAAAACTTTTCCAATCTTTTGTTTTTCTTTTTTTAATTATATTAAATTTTTGTAAAATTATATCTATTATTCTTTGACTTGCTTTTCCATCACCATAAGGATTTACTTTTTTAATCATTTTATTATAAGCATTTTTATTTTTCAATAATTTATTTGTTTCTTTTATTATTTTTTCTTTGTTAGTTCCTACCAATTTTACAACACCCATTTCTACACCTTCAGGTCTTTCTGTTACATCTCTTAAAACTAATACTGGTTTACATAATTCAGGTGCTTCTTCTTGAATACCACCAGAATCTGTTAAAATAATATAAGATTTTTTCATTACATTAATTAAATCTTTATAACATAAAGGAGAAGTTAAATGAATGGTAGAAATAGAAGAAAGATTTTCATTAACATATTTTGTAATATTAGGATTCAAATGAACTGGAAAAACTATTTCTACATTTTTATTTTTATTTGAAATATTTTCTAAAGCAAGACAAATATTTTTTAAACCATTTCCAAAATTTTCTCTTCTATGAGTAGTTACTAAAATAATTTTTTTATTTTCATAATCTATTTTGTTTAAAACCTTTTCTTTGAATTTATATTTTTTTTCAACTATTAAATGAAGAGCATCTATAATAGTATTGCCAGTTATAAATATTTTTTCTTTTTTTATTCCTTCTTTTAAAAGATTTTGTGCTGCTTTTTTAGTAGGAGTAAAATGGAAATCAGAAATAATTGAAATAATTTGGCGATTTATTTCTTCTGGAAACGGAAAATATTTTTCATAAGTTCTTAATCCAGCTTCAATATGACCTATTTTAATTTTGTGATAAAAACCAATTAAACTTCCAATAAAAGCAGTAGTAGTATCACCTTGAACTAAAATTAAATCAGGTTTTATTTTAGAAAAAATTTGTTCTAATAAAGAAGATGTTTTACTTACTATATTTGATAAAGTTTGATTTTCTTCCATAATATTCAAATCATATTGAGTTTTTATAGAAAAAGTTTTAAGAGTAGAATCTAACATTTGTCGATGTTGAGCAGTTGCTATAATATAAGTAGTAATGTTTTTTTTATATTTTTTAAAATTTTGAATAATTGGAGCTAATTTAATTACTTCAGGTCTTGTTCCTAAAATAATAGCAATTTTTATTTTTTTCATAACCATTTTTTATAAAGTAATTTTGAATGGTGCCGGGAGCCGGAATCGAACCGGCACGAATATTGCTACTCAACGGATTTTAAGTCCGTGGCGTCTACCTATTCCGCCATCCCGGCGTTTTTTATTTTTTAAATACCAAGTCGTATTCAAACACTAACTGTGTTGGCTTTGTTACGGCTTTTTCAGCATATTATTTAATACGCTCCTGTCTGTGTATTTGCACAGGCAGATTTGTCGCCTTTTTCTTGTGCCTTTGTTATCATTTTGAATGCAGATTATTATATAAGTGTGGAGGCGACGATCGGATTTGAACCGATGAATAAAGGTTTTGCAGACCTCTGCCTTACCACTTGGCTACGTCGCCAATTGGAGCGGGAGACGAGAGTTGAACTCGCAACATCAACCTTGGCAAGGTTGTACTCTACCATTGAGTCACTCCCGCACAAAGAAAAAAAATTAGACCATTAAATTGTATTTTTGTCAATAAAAAATTAGTATTTTTTTTTAATAAAATATAAAAGTAATAATAATTCCTACAATTATTCCTACAAAAACTTCAATTGGAGTATGTCCTAATAATTCTCTAACTGTTTCATATTTTAAATCTTTAAAACTTTGAATACTTTTTAATTCTTCTACAATTTCATTTAAAGCTTTAGCTTGTTTTCCTGTTGCTCGTCTAAATCCAGCAGCATCTGCTATAACAATACAAGAAAAACATAAAGTTACAATAAAAATTGGATTATCCCATCCTAATTTTAAACCTACTGAAGTAGATAAAGAAGATACAAATGCAGAATGAACACTGGGCATTCCGCCTAATTCAATTAAAAATATTGTATTTTTAGATTTAATTTGTTTTTTAGTTAAAAAATTAATTAAAAATTTAAGATTTTGAGTAATAAACCAACTTAAAACAGAAATATAAAATATTTTATTAGTAATAATAGTTAAAAAAATGTGTATCATTATGTTTCCTTTACTTTTCTTCTAATACAAAAGGTTTTAATTCAAAATTTTCATCGATTGTTTTAGTTAAAATTTCTATTTTTTTTTCTGCTTCATTTAATTTTTTATTACAAAATTTAGATAAAACAATTCCTTCTTCATATTTTTTTATAGCATCTTCTAAAGAAAAATTGCCTTGTTCTAATTCTTGAACAATTTTCTCTAATGAAGATAAAGCTTGTTCAAATTTTATTTCTTTCATTTATATAATCTCCTTTACTTTTCCTTGTAATGATCCATCAAATAATTTTATTTCAATTTCATCATTAGAATGTATTTGATGAATAGATTTTATTATTTTTTTTTCTGGAAGTTTAAAAGTAACAC
>JBDRGX010000019.1:0-15953 GCA_043817485.1 bacterium | reverse complement strand
ATTCTTTGGCTATTTTTTCTGGATTTGCTTCTAACATTGCCATTCCTAAGTGTGTAAGAATTACTTTATGTGGCTTAATATGTGTTATAATTTTTCTAACATCATCTATGCAAAGATGATTTAATCGAGAAGAAGGTAAATGAAGAACTGTATTAATAATTAAAATATCTGTTCCTTGATATGAATTAAGAATTTCTGGGAAAAAAAAAGTATCAGAAAGATAGGAAATTATGTATTTTGAAGTTTTAAATTTTATTCCTAAAGTTTCAACATCTCCATGTTGATGTTGAATAGAAGTAGAAAATTTTACTCCATCTATTTCGTAATCTGTTTCTGGAACAAGAAAAATTTCTTTTTTTACATAATTTCTTGCATATTTTAAAATAACGCCATCTTTTTCAAAAGCATCTGTTGGAGCTAAAATATAACCTTTTTGATTAAATCCACCCTCAGTCATTGCTTCAATCATAATATTAACATCATTTGAATGATCTAAATGCTTATGAGAAAGAATAATCGCATTTAAAGAAGTAGGATCTAATTTTGGCTTACTATTCAATACTCTTATTAAAGAACCTGGACCTGGATCAACTAAAACATCTATTCCATCAAAATGAAACCAAATTCCGCCAGATTGTCTTAATTGTTTAGAAACTACTATTCTTGCTCCAGCTGTCCCTAAAAATTTTATAAAATTCATTTAATCCCTTTAATTTTTTCATTTATTAAATATGCAGCATTAGTAATATTTTCTGCTTGAACAATATCAGAACAAATAGCAACACCATTTAATCCAGATTTTAAACACTTTTCTAAATTATTTAAAGAAATACCTCCTATTCCATAAAGAGGAATTTTGATGTATTTTTTTATTTTTTTTATAAAATTTATTCCTAAAATTTTTCCAGCATTTGGTTTTGTTGAAGAAGGGAATATTGGACCTATGCTAATATAATCTGCTTTTTCTTTTTGAGCTTTTATTGCTTGAGAAATAGTTTTACAAGTAATTCCAATAATTTTATTTTTACCTAATAATTTACGAGTATCTTTTATAGAAAAATCATTTTGTCCTAAATGAATTCCATCAGCATTAGAAAGTAAAGCAATATTTAATCTATCATTAACAATAAAAATTGTTTTTTTTTTAATAGTTATTTTTCTAATTTTTAAAGCAATTTGAAAAAATTCTTTATCAGATAAAAATTTATCACGCATTTGAATAAATCTAATTCCACCTTTTATTGCTAATTTAATTATTTCTAAATGCGTTTTATTTTGAAAATGATGAGTAATTAAGTATAAGGATGGAAACATATTTAAAACCTATTTTTACATTTCTGCTACAAAAGCAAAAGTATAAATTATCGAAACATTTCCAGATGAAGTATTAATAGGCGAAAATTTCCATGTTCGTTTAATTATTTTTTCTAAATTTGTTTCTAATGATGTAGATTCTATCATTGTAGATTTAATAATACTACAAGAAGAAATTGTTCCATTTGCTTCAATAATAAATTTTACAGTTATTTTTCCTTTTAAATTAGGATTTCGTTTAAGTTCTATATTATAATAATACATAATTTGTTGTTTATGTTTTTCTACTTCTTTTTTTATTTCTTCTTGAGTTCTTGCTGATAAAGCTTCTACACTACCTTTAATTTCTTCTGGAGCTTCTACTTTTACTACTCCTTTTTTACCCATTTTTGCCATTTCAGGACCGCCACCACTTCCAATAAGATCTGTAATTTCTGAAGTACCTGCTCCACCACTTATTCTTCCACCTTTAACGCCACTTCCTTTTCCAAAATCACCACTGCCTAATCCTTCTCCATTTTTAGTACCTTTTTTTAATCCTGTAATTTGACTTAATGTTGTATCTAAATCACCAGATCTACCAGTAGTTCCTCCTATCCCAATATTTTTAAGAATATCTATAGTAGAATAACTTGTTTGACGAGAAGAAACTCCTTTTCCAGTAATAATTCCTAAAACTCCTTTTGTTCGTACACTTCGAGAAACTTTTTCTCCTCGAACAGCTATTGCTTTTTGGGCTTTTTCTTTTGTTTTTGATATTTTTTCTGGACCACTATCTCCTTTTCCCTTTTCTTTTTCTTTTGTTTTTTTTTCTTCTATTTGTTCTTCCCCTTTACTTTTTCCAATATCTACTTTTTTTATTTTTTTTTCTTCTATTTCTTGAGGGACAATTAATCGTGCAAATCTTTCAGACATTTGTTCTAATGCTTTTTCAGAAACTTCTTGTTCAGTAACTTTTATAAATTGAACTGATACAACTATAATAAAATGAAAAACAAAAGATATGGCTAAAATTTGCATAAATCGTAAATCAGAAAATGTTTCAAAACCATATTTTAAATTGTTAGGAAATGCACTTTTTTCTTTTTTCATTCCCAATGTTTCCTTCAAAAATCTAAAAAGAAATATTTTTTTATAATAATTCTAATTTTCCATTATTTTTGTAAGTTTAAATTTTTTTTAATAATTTTCTATTTTTTAGAGTAAACAGCTAAATTCATATTAATATATTCACTTTGACCACAAGTATACATTACTTTTTCTAAAATACAAAAAGGAATATTTTTATCTCCTTGAATAATAATATCACCACTAAATTTAACAGATTTGTTTTTTTCTGCTATAAGTTTATTCATATTTGCTAATTTATCTAATTCATCTTTTAATGGTTTAATAAGAATTTGTTTTTGCAAAATAACATCACCATATGAAATTATAGGTTTTCCTTCTACTGTAATAATTTGTTTATTAACTGCTAAAATAACAGATCTTTCTGGTTTTCTTATTTCTGTAGATTCTGGTAATTTTAAATCTGGAGAAATACTCATTATATCTCCATCTATAGAAAAACTTTTTAATAAAAATACAACTAAAATAGTGAACATATCTATCATTGAAGTAAGATGTAGTGGTACATCTTTTTTTAGACTTGAACTAGATTTAGATTGTTTTTTTATATGAGAACCGGGATTTCTAACTCTTGAAGGTGGAAAAGCCATTTTACCCCCTTAAGTATTAAAGTTATTATACAAAATTAAAAAACTAAAAAAGTTTTTTGAAATTTAAACATATTTTTCATTAGCTTTCAACAATAACTCTCCCATTTCCTTTATTTTACAATGAGAAAGATAAGAACAAAGTGGATCCATATAAAGAGCATCTATTGCTAATTTTTTATCTCTTTTAAGAGAAGCTTCTATAAGCAATTCTTGACAAAGTATATGAGGTTCAATTAAAGAAAGTATTGTTGGAGGAAGAGCTCCTGTTACAAGAGGTGTAAATCCTAAAGCATTAACATTTCCAAGTGTTTCTACAATTGCTCCATTAGGAAGATTAGAAATTTGTCCTTTATTAGGAAGATTAACTATATCTATAAAATTTGTATCTAAAATTATTGCTTTCATAATATCTATAGCAGTTTCTCTTGAACGAGTTCCTAAACTTTCTTTACCTTCAATAATATTCTTTACTGTTTTTTTACTTGCTTCTAATTTTTTTTCACGATCTTTTATAGAAGTTTTAACTAATCTAAAATCTTCTAATTTTTTTTCATTCCCAGTTAAATAATTAGGAAAAAATTCACAAGTATGTCTATCTGCTGCATAAGTAAGATATCCATAAATTTTATATAATTCATAAAAAAGATAAGATCCTGAATGAAATCCCATTAAATCTTCTTGCCCAGAAGAAATTTCTTTATATATTTTTTTATTTTCTAATTTTTTTTCTAATAAAGGATACCCTGATTCTCCTTTTACACAAAAATCAAGTATCCAAAAAAAATGATTAATTCCAGCAAAATTTACTTTAATATCATTCACTTTTACTTTTAAAATTTTTTCAAATATATCATAAGTTTCAAAAAGACCATGACATAAACCAACTGTTCTTAAATTTGAAGTTTTATAAAAAATGCTTGTAAGAGAATACATTGGATTAGTATAATTTAAAACAAATGCTTTTGGAGAATATTTTTCTATTTTTTCTGCCATTGCTTTAAATACAGGAACATTTCTCCAAGTTCTTGACCAACCACCAGGACCTACACTATCTCCTACTGTTTGATAAATTCCATACTTTTCTGGAATTTCAAGATCGTTTTTCATTGCTTCTAACCCACCAGTAGTAATAGTAATAATTACAAATTGAGCATCTTTAAATGCTTTTTCTTCTGATGTAGTCGCAATAATTTGAAATTTTTTATTATATTTTTTACATAATATTTCGCCAACTTTTTTTATATCTTGTGCTGCTTTAATATTTATATCTAAAAGAACTATTTCACTATTTTCCAATTCATTTGTTTGAATAATATCATTAAGTAATTTTGGCATCCATTTATAACTTCCACCACCTACACAAGTTATTTTTCTTTTCATTATTTTAAATACCTCAAATAATTATATCAAATTTATTTTTAATTTTTTTTCTTTAACAAAAAAAATATTTTACATATAAAACTATGACAAAAAATTATTGTATTCTTCCAGATAAAGCAATATTAGGAAAACCAGTTTCTTTGGATATATCCATTACTTTAATAACTAAATCATAAATAATATTTTTTTCACAAACTAAAATAATATCTTGTTGATAAGAAAATTTTGCTTTAACATTTTTTAATTGATTCGCTAATTCTTCAAAATTATAATTACCATTTACTTTAGGAATAAGGGGCAAAATAGCATTACTACCTGCAATTAAAAATCCTTTATCTGTAATTACTATAGATAAATTTAAAGATTGTCTTTCTTCTTTTGTTGCACCATTATTATTTATACCATTTCCATCTTCTGCGGTAGGCAAAGAAAGTTGAATAACTGCTGTAGATGCAAAAACTGTACATAAAAGCAAAAATGGAATTAAACTACTAAATAAATTTAGTACGGGAATAACATTTAAATTGCATTCATTTTTTACATAATGTCTTCTTTTGGATGCTGGGAAAGCCATTTCTACCTCTGTCTTAAGATAATTAAATTAATAAGCTTTACTGAACATTCATCAATATCATTTATGATTTTTTCAGTATACCCTTGAAATATAGAATAAAATACTAAACAAGGAATACCTACGCAAAGACCAAAAGCGGTAGTATTCATAGCAACACTTATTCCTTTTGCCAAAAACATTGCTTTTTGAGCTGCTGATGCTATTGCTACAGCTTTAAATGCTGAAATTAATCCAAAAATAGTACCTAAAAGTCCCAATAATGTAGATGTATTAGCCAACATTCCTAAATAATGAGTTCTTTTATTTAATAAAGGAATTTCTACTAAAGCTACTTCATCTACTGCATCTTGAATACTTCTTTCGGATTCTTTATGTTTCAATAAAATTACTTTACATATTTTTGGTAATGGAGCTGTACTATCTGTGCAAATTTTCAATGCTTGATCATATAATCCAGCATTAATGTATTTTACCATTACATCCATAAATCTCCGAGCATTTACACGAGAGCGATACAATAAAAAATATGCTCTTTCTATAATAATAGATATTCCCCATAAAGAACATCCTAAAATAGGCCACATTGCAGAACCACCTTCTTTAAAGAAATCTAACATTTCTTTCATTGCGAAACCTCCTTGAAAAATTAATTTTTTTTGTTAAATATGTTTTAATAAATAATAATTTTTTTGTTAAATTGTCAACATTTTTTTCAAATTTTATTAAATATTATGGCTTCAAGATATGGTTACAAATTGAGATGCCAAAACATTCTCTTTTTTTGTTTTGTTTATAAAATCATTTTCTGAAATTAATTCTTTTATTACCTCTTTTTTTTCTTTTCACATCGACTTTTATTTTATTATTTTCCAGCTATTTTGTCAAATTTTTTTTTGATATTTCATTTCAACTATTTTGAAAAAATAACATAAAAGTTTCTAATTGTAAAGCATTGTAAAAAAATAATGATTTTACTCTTTTTTTTTCCCTAATTTAACAAAAAAATCATCTACTATTTTATTTACTACTTCATTAAATTCTTCTTCTTTTTTACACTCTTGAACAATAGTATCAATAATTTTTTCTTCATTTTTTTTCCATAAATATAATTTTATTATAATATTTTTCTTTTTTAAAACTTCTCCAAAAACAACTATTTCAGAATTTGATAATTCACTTATTTTTTTAATCGTTGTCAAATCATTGAGTTTTAAATCAGAAAATATTGCTTTTTCTAATATTCTGCGAATTTCTCCTCTTTCAATAATACCATAATCATTTGTTTTTTCTACTAATTTTGGCATTAGTAATAAAGAAATTATTTCTCCATACTTTTCTCTAATAGATTCTTTATCTAAATTTATAAAAGGTAAAACAACTATTCTATTATTATGTTTTTCTGCATTCATTGCTTCAATCATCATTTGCTTATTTTCTTTTAAAAATTTTTTTATTTCTTTTTCTGTTTCTTCTTTGACTTTTTGTCTAAACTTTTTTTCTGAAAAAATAGACCATACAAATTTCCATTTTTTATTTATTGTTGTAGAGTTAAAAATTTCATTTGTTTTTAAATTGATTAACTGAAAATTATATTCCATATTAATTATAGATTTAATTTCCAATATTCTTATCTGTCCTTGAAAAGAAATATTTATTTGTTGAGAAAAAAATGGTTCTTTTACAATTATAAAATTTTCGATTTTTTCAACACTTTGTTTTACAATTTCAGCAAAATCATCTATCGAAAAATTTGTTTTTTGATAATCTGGACGAAGATCTTGAAAATTATAAAGTCCTAAAAAAATAGGAGTTTCATTAAATTTTGTGGAAGTTTTTGATTCTGGCAAAACAATCTGTTGTTTATTCAAACATCCTACAAAAAATATATTTATTATAATAAGTAAAATAATTATTTTATATTTCATTTTTCGATTATTTTTTCATATTTAATTATTTGTTTAAAACCAAGACTATAAAAAATTCTTTTTATAGGACAAGAATTTGTAAGTGACTGCGGATAAGAAATACAAAAATTAATACGGCTTTTATTATCTAAAACTATTTCTAATCCACTACTTAATTCTATAAAAATAATTTTATAATCAGTATAATTTCCATTAAAAAAACTACCATACCAAGCTATGCTGCCTTTATCTATTCCATATTGACAACCTAATGATAAATTTATTTTTTCTCCAAAGTTTTTGCCAATAACTAATCCTATATCTCCTCCAAGCCCTGGAGCAATTCCAAATATTAAAGATGCTGCATTTCCATTACTTTTAAAAAATTGATATTTTCCTTCTCCTCTTAATACCGAAAGATGAAAAATAGGACACCCAATTAATCTCACTCCTAATTCCAATTTGTCGCTTATTCCTTTTTTAATAGCAAAATCTAAATATGACAACATATCTTCATCTTTATTTTCAGAAAACAATTTAAATGTATTTCCATTTAGTTCTTGACTACTATCTTTTTTCTCTAAAATACTTGCACTTTGAAAAACTGGACTTCGACAGTAATAAGAACAACCATTGAAAAATAAACACATTACTAATAAAATTAATTCATATTTTTTCATTTTTCACTCATTATTTTATGAATAACAAAATCAATCTACAACAATGTTACCCCTTCGGGGTTTTAATTGGTAATTATTTAATAATTGCTATAATAATATCAGCCCTTCAGGCTTTAATATATATATAAAAACTTAACTTTATCCATAAATACATCTACTTGCATATTTTTTTTGAATTGTTTGTTAACTATTTTTTGCCGTTATATATATAATTGCCTAATTGTTTAATGGATCCAATGGTTCTATGATATCATCAATAAAAGATTTACTTAAATCTACATCTTCTAATTCTAATTCAGATTTTGCTTTAGGAATTATATATATTGCTTGAGGTTTTTCTATTTTTCCAACAATTTCTATTTCTTCCATAACAATTTCTTTACTTTTTGTTTTTGATTCTGAACTTTTTTCTTCTTCTGCAAAAATAGGAATTGTAAAATAAAACACAATTAAAAAAATAAATATAATTTTGTTCATAATGCACCTCTTTTATTTTTTTTCTTCTGGTTTTTCTATTTTTGAAAAAGGAATATTTTCTTTAGAAATAGATGTATTAGAAGAAATTGGATTTTCTGTTTTTGATTTTAATAAAGGATTATCTGGATTTAATCGAGTTAATTTTTGTTTAATTTTTTCTACCCATTCATTTTCAATAAATTCATTTTTTGCTTTTGTTAAAGCTGTATTATATGAAGATATTACTTTATCTTCTATACTCATAGATAATTCTTCTAATTGAAAATTAAGTTCTTCTAACTGTTCTGGAGATAAATCTTTTGGTCTTTCATAATTAGCAATTAAAGTAATTATTTCTTCATATATTGTACCTAATTTATAATATACTCTCATTAAATATTCTGTATTTTTTAAATTCCATTCATTTTTATCAGATTTTTTTTCTATATTTTTTTCATAAACAGAAATAGCTTTTTGAATATATTCTACTGCTTTTTGTTTTACTTGAGTTAAATAAGAAAAAAGTTCTTCAGATGAAAGTTTAGAAGGAATTTCAGATTTTAAATAAAGTTCTGATATTTCTTCATAAATTTCTCCTGTTTTTATTTGTACTTTAAAAAATATTTCTTTAATTTTTTTTGTTTCTTCATTTTCAAGATTATATTTAGAAAGATTTAATTTGATATTATTTATTATTTTTACAGTATTTTCAAAAAATGTTATTGCTTCTTCTTTTTTTCCAACTTTATATTTAAAAATTTCCAAAAAAGATTTTTTAGAGCCAGAATATTCAGAATATTGTTTTTTTTCTCCAGTTTTAATATAATCTTCACAAATGGTATAAATTTCTTCACAAATTCTTTTTATTCCTTCTTTTGATTTTTCAATCCAAATATTATTCACATTAAATTCTATGTTTTTTTTATAAGTATTAATAGCAGTATATTTATGTATTAACATTTGATTTTTTAAATCCAACATATAATTTTCAACAGTTATTCCTTTTTCTAATTCTGGAATAGGAGATTTAATAATTGCATTAGCAAAATTTTCCCAAATAAAGCCGATTTTATAAATAGATTGAATAGTCCATTCTTCTATTTGTAATTTAGCTGTATTTTCATAAAAATTAAGAACATTATCTCTTAATTCAACTTTTGTTTTTATAGATTTGATTAAAGGCAAGGTTATGTTGTAATTCAAATAATTTGCTAAAGATATTTCTGCTCGCATAAAATTTGCTTTAGCTATATAAGAAAGATATTTTTCTTTTTCTTCTATTTGTAATTTTTTATAAATTTCTTCTAATTTATCAAAAAATAATTTGGCTTCTTGATAATTTTTTAATTCATAATATGCAAATCCAACAGCACATAAAGAATGAATTACTCGAATATCCGAAAAATATCTTTGACTAAATTTTGAAAATACTCGAATAGTAGATTCCAAATCTTTTTTGTCTTCATATATTCGACCTGCATTAAATAAAGATTCTTTTGACTCTTCTTTGTTTGGATATTTATCTGCTAATTTTTCTAAATAAAAAGCACTTTCTTCTTTATTTTCTAATTTATTATAACATAAAGCTACATTATATAAAGAAGAAGAAGCATTTTTATCATTTGGAAATTTTTCTGCTAATAAATTATATAATCTGGAAGCATTTTTATAATCTAAAAGTTTTTCAAAACAATTTGTTGCAGCATTAAATAATGCAGAAGGTGCATATTTAGATGCAATATAAGCATTAAATAAATTTTCATAACAAATATTTGCTTTAACAAAATCATTTATTTTTTCATAATTTAAAGATGCATTAAATAATGCTTGATCGCTAAATTTATATTCGGGATAATTTTTTGTTACTTTTTCATAAGCCAAAGCTGCTTCAGCAAAATTTCCTTTTTCTTTTAAAGAATCTGCTTGTAAATACGCTGATTGAGCCATTCCAAGAGACCCTTCAGTTTTAAGATTTGTTTCAATAGATGTTTGATATAATACTTTAAACCATTTTTCTGCTTCTTCATATTTTTTTTCTTCATAAAAACTTCGAGCAATCCATTTATTAGAAGAAGTTGCAATTTTACTTTCGGGATAATTTTCTATTATTTTCAAATATTCTATTCGCGATTTTTCTAAATACCCAAATTTATAATATAAAGCACCTATTTTTGAAATTATTTCTGGAACATTTTCTTTATTTGGAAATTTTTTAACATAATTTTCACAAGCAATAATAAAATTTAAAGCTTCTTTTGTTAATTCTTTTTGAACAATTTGAGCGGTTTCTTCTTTTTTAATTTCTTCTGATGATTTTTCTTCAATTTTTTTTATTTCTTCTTTAAAAAAGTCTTCTCCTAATATTTTTTGGGCACAAACAATAGCATTATTACAAGATATTTCTTTATATTCTGTTTTTTCATAATTACTTATTTTTAGATATTCATTATATGCTTCATCATATTTTCCAACAAAATAAAGACATTCTGCTAATCTATAATTTAATTCATAAGATTTTTCATTAGATGGAAATTCTGTTAAATAATTTTTATATTTTTGAATAGCAATTTCGCATGTTTCATTATTTTTATTTTTTTCTGCTTGCATATGATAATATGAACTTACAATATATGCAGATTTTTCTCTTAATTGATTTATTTCATTTATTTTTGCATTAGGATTTTTTTTAACCCATTCAGAATCTTTACTATAATTTGCTACAATTTTTTCTCTGGCAATAATAGCATTTACAAAATCTTTTTCTTTTTCATAACATTCAATAATTGTTTTTTGAATTTCTGGACACAAAGAAGAATTAGGATAAGTTTGTAATAATAAATTACATACATCAATGGCTTTAGTATTTTTATTCAATTTTGCATAAATATTCGCCATTCTATAAAGTATTTCTATATTATAAGGCCTTTCTCCTAATTCTGTTAAAAATTCTTTTACTTTATGAACATCTACAAATTCACAAAAACTTATAGCAATATATTCTAATGCTTCATCTTTTAAATCAACACTTGTTTTCAAAGAATCTTTTCCAAATTTTTCAGAAAGATAACCATCTTCAAGTAAAAAAATAAAAGAACTGATTGCTCCAGAATAATTACTTAAACGATAATATGTCCATCCTAATTTATAAAGAGCTTTATCAAAATATATACTATCCCAAAAAGAAAGTACTTTTTCATAACAACTTACAGCTTTTTCTATTGGTCCTTCATCAAAATAATATTCTCCTAATCTAAGCCATACTTCTGCTGCATATGAACTATCTGAAAATTTTTCAACAAATTTTTCAAAAATATTTTTTGCTTTTAATCGTTCTCCTTGTTCATTTAAACAATAACCTAATTCATACATACTTGCACTAGTAAATTTATTATCGGGATATTTTTGTATCAAATTTTCATATATTTTAATAGTTTCTCTATAATCATGTAAAGGTTCTAATGGCAAAGTTTTTACTAAATTTTGTTCATATTTTTCATATTCTGCTTCATAATTTTGCATTTCTTTTTTATATTTAAAATTTGCATCTTCTAAATATAAATGAGCAATATGATACAGAACTCCTGACATTAATTTACTATCTGGGAATTTTTTTTCAAATTGTTGATATAAAACAAGTGTTTTTTTTCTACATTCTTGCTGTTGATTTTCAATTTTATCAATTTCTTTCTCAAAATTTTTCTCTATAAAAGATATTTTTTCTTCAAAAACTTTTTTTTCTAATCCTTGTTTTTCAAGTTTTTCTTTTTCTTCATTTATTTTTTTAGATAATTTTTGAATTTCTTTGTCAAATTCTTCGGCCTTAATAAAAGATAATGTACTTATTCCATATTCTGCTTTTTCAATCCCATTTTGTAAAAAAATTGATTGTTTTGCTACTTTGTTTTCTAAAGATTTTTTAGAACGAAGAATTTGTTTATAAAGAAATTTAAAATTATTTATATTAATAACAATTTTTTCATAATTTAATTCTTGTTTTTGGCCTTGCATAGAAACAGCTAATTTTTGTAAAGATTCTATATTTTCGTTCAAATTTTTACATTCTTCTTCCAATGTTTTTATAAAATCTTTTCCTTTTTTTATTTCAACAGACATTTTAGAAAAAATATTATCTTTTATATTTTGATAAAATTTATATGCCGTATCATAATCCCTTTTTTTCAAATACAAATCTCCAATAGTAATTTGAGAATCCAAAACTAAATCACTATTAGGGACTTCATTAATAAGCTTATTTAAAATATCTATAGCAACAGAATAATTGTTATATTTTATATATGTCCAAGCCAAACCAAACAAAGCATCATCATAATAATATTTATTATTTTTTTTAGCAATTAAACTAAATTCTTTAAGTGCATACGAAAAATTATTTGTTTCATAATAAAGATATCCTAAATTAAGATGTGCTATTTTTATAAGTTCATTTTCTGCAGCTCTACTTGGAGAACAATTATCAATAATTTTTTCAAAACATTTAATAGATTTATATAAATCTCCTTTTTTAATATAAAGCATTCCTGTTAACTGTTGAGTAATTCCATAATATTTACTTTTTTTATCAATATTTTTAATTACTTCTATTGCTTCATCAAACATTTCTAAATGATAATAACTTAATCCAGCAATATAATGACTTGGTTCTGTAATAGATAAAGAAAAATATTTTTTAGGTATCAAGGAATAAAAATATAAAGATTCTTCATAATTTTCAGATTTATATTGAATCATTTGAAGAGCAAATAAACTATGAGGAAGATATTTAGAATTTGGATATAGTTCTAAAATTTTTTTATATTCATTTTCTGCTTTAGCCATATCATCTAATCCATAAAAGCATTCTCCTAATAAAAAAATACAATCATCTTTATTTGGAAATTTAGGATAAGATTCCAAGATATGTAAAAGCAAAGAAATACAAATTAAATAGTTTTCTTTTTTATAATAATTAAGTGCTTTTCTAAATTCCATTCTTGCAGAAATATTTTGTTCTTTTAAAGGTTCTGCAGGAATAATTTTATGAATTAATTTTCTAACTTCATCACATTTTTTATCAATTTCTACAATCATTTGTTCATTTTCATTAGTATAAGAAATAGCTGTTTTTAAAATAAGTAATTTATTAAGCAAATTTACTAAATCAGATTTTTCTTTAATCAATGTAGATTTAAGTTCTTTTATTTCTTTAGTTTCTTTTTCATAATATTGTTCTTCTTTTTGCAATAAAGATTCATTTTTTTGATTAGCAAAAATTGAATTTAAAAATATCATTATAATTAAAAAAACTTTTAAAATAAGATTTTTTTTCTTCAACATATACCTCTCTTATAAAACAGATAAAATACAAATATCGAAATTCGAAATTCAAAACAAATTCGAATGACCAAAATCTAAAACAATATATTTGAAATTAAATTACATTCCAAAAGATAATAACACTTTGGCAAAAAATAACTAAAATACAAAAATTTGTAATTATAATTTTAAAATATTTTTCATCTATTTTTATTCTTACTAATTTCTCTTTCATAAACTTTAATCCTTTAGTTCCCTGTATACCCCTCTTCCAAAAAGTCAAGATTTTTTTAATGGTTAGAAATATTTTTATTAATAACATTATTTTTATTTTCTAATGAATCTTTTAAAGGAATTAAAGAATTTTGATCTTGTAGTATTTTTTTTTCATTTTGTGTTTGAATAATTACATCATCACCAAAACGCAAATCTATATAAAAAATTTTTTCTGCCTGATTTTTAAAAAAATTATAATGTTTAAGAAAAACCATCCATTTATTTTTATTTATATCTGCTCTTAATTTTATTAAAGGTTCTGTTTCATCTCTAAAATATAAATCTAAATTAGGCCAATTAGAAATATCTATATAAGATATTTTCCCCCAAAAAGAAGAATTAATTGTATTATTTATTTCAAAAAAATTTATAATACTATCAATTTCTTTAATTTTATTATCTACTCCTAATTGAATTTTTTCTCTTTTTAATCCCTTTATGAAAGGTCTATTCAAGTATTCTTTTTTTATGGGAAAAATAATTTTTTCTTTATCTATTCCAAAAATAATTTTCCCAGATGAATGAGATAACAAAACTACTGGAATTCTTTCTTCTATGTTTATTTTTAATATTCCCGGAAATATTTTGGTTATATTTGCTAATTTTATTTGAGGATGTTCAAGAATTCTTTTTTTTATTAAAGAGGTATTTATTGAAAATAAAGAAATATTTTGTCTTAAACTAACTAAATCTAAAATTTCTTTTTTTGATAAAGTTTTTTGTCCTACAATATTAATTTTTTGAAATTGAAAATAAGGAAAAGTTTTTATATTTTGATTAATATAAAATCCACCACCTAAAACTAAAAAAATAAAAAATAAAATTTTGATATTTAACCATATTTTTTTGAAAAAATTCTTTTTTTTACTTTTTATTCGAAATTTTCTTTTTTTTCTCATGTTTTTTTCTATTTTTTACGAATGAATTAATTTAAAAAGATATTGTCCATAAGAATTTTTTTTAAAAGGTTCTGCAAGTTTTAATAATTGTTCTTTATCTATATATCCTAAAGAATAAGCAATTTCTTCTATACAAGCTATTTTTAAGCCCTGTCTTTTTTCAATAACAGATATAAATTCACCAGCTTCAAGAAGGGATTGAAAAGTCCCAGTATCAAGCCAAGCATATCCTCTCCCTAAAAGATTTACTCTAAGTTTTTCTTTTTCTAAATATTTTTTATTAACATCTGTAATTTCAAGTTCCCCTCTTTTTGATGGTTGTAAATTTTTAGCAATTTCAATTACTTGATTATCATAAAAATATAAACCAGTAATTATATAATTAGATTTGGGATTATGAGGTTTTTCTTCAACAGATAAAACTTTTTTATTTTCATCAAATTCAATAACTCCATATCTTTCTGGATCTTTAACATAATAACCAAAAACAGTTGCTCCTCTCATAGTTTTTACATCATTTACAACATTTTTAAATAAATTTGGCAAACCATGTCCATAAAAAATATTATCGCCTAATATTAAACAAACATCATCATCGCCTATAAATTCTTCCCCTAATATAAATGCTTCTGCAAGACCATTTGGTTGAAATTGTATTTTATAAGAAATTTTTAATCCTAAATGAGACCCATCTTTAAATATTTCTTGAAAATGAGATAAATCAGAAGCAGTAGTAATTATCAAAATTTCTTTTATTCCGGCTAACATTAGTATAGACAAAGGATAATAAATCATAGGCTTATCATAAAGAGGAATAAGCTGTTTACAAATACCAAGTGTAATTGGATAAAGTCTTGTTCCACTTCCTCCAGCTAATATAATACCTTTCATTTTAAAATCCTTTTTATTTTAAAAAATATTTTAATTTTTTTTAATGCTTAATTACTAATTTGTCAAGAAATTGACCAAGAATTTTAATTTTAATAAAATTTAAAATTTTATTTTTCTATATTTTTGATTTTTTATTTTACTAGATGATTATTGAAATTTAATATTACTTGTTTTTTTAATCACTTTCTATTTTAAACTGTATAAAACAAAAAAGCAGAGGAATTATTCCTCTGCTTTTTTGTTTTACACAACAATCTATTTTTTGCAACCAGATTTTTTTTTAGGAACAGCTTTTTTTACAACAGCAGTTTTTTTTGTAACAGCAACTTTTTTTGCAGGGATAGCTTTTGCCATTATTTTATTCCTCCTTTTTTTAAATTTTTAATTTATTTTTTCTTTAAGTAATTTTTTTGTCAAGAAAAAAATGATTTGTGTGATTACTAAATCAAAATGTTAACGATAATTACTAAATAGAAATGTTAATTTTTTGTAAAAGAATAATCTTTTATAAATATATAAATAAAAATATATAAATAAAAGGAGGTTAT
>JBDRGX010000018.1:0-19199 GCA_043817485.1 bacterium | reverse complement strand
TTTTAAAAATATCTTTATCTAATGAAAATATTATAATTGGGCCATATTTACAAAATATTACTTCAAATGAAGTAATTATTAAATGGCAAACAAATATAAAAACAAAAGGAAAAATTCTTTATTTTTCTAAAAACAATTTTTTAAAAAAACCAAAACCAATAGAAATTGTAGAAGAAAAAGAAAATATTTTTCACCAAATCAAAATTTCAAATTTAAAAGAAAATACAACTTATTGTTATAAAATAATAACTCAAAAAAAAGATTTAGAAATAAATACTTTTAAAACTCCTTCATCAAAATGTAATTTTTTTTCATTTGTTGTTTATGGAGAAACTCTTGAAAATGAAATTCATTCTTGTTTAATAGATCTTTTTAAAGAACAAAAAATTTTTTTTATTCTTCATACTGGAAATTTATCTTCTTATGAAAATGAAAATTCTTTAAAAAATCAATTTTTTAATCCTTTGAAAAATATTATTAAAGAAAAACCAATTTTTACTTGTCCTGGAAATCTTGAAAAAGAAAAAAATTCTTTTTATTCTGATTATTTTAATTTTCCTTTTGATGAAAAAGGTTACTCTTTTAATTATGGTAATGCTCATTTTATTGCATTAGATTCTAATTCTGAATGGGAAAAAGAAAGTCCAGAATTTCAATGGTTAGAACAAGATTTAAAACAATCTATAAATTTTAAATGGAAAATTGTTTTTTTTCATCATTCTCCTTTTACTTTTTCTTCTAAAAATTCAAATTTAAAAATTAGAAATAATCTTTGTCATTTATTTTATCAATATGGAATAGATTTAGTTTTTAGTGGAAAAAATCATTTTTACGAATGTAGTTTTCCTATTAGAGCAGGTAATTTTGATGATAAATATGCAACTACTTTTGTTACTACAGCAAATGGAGATGAAAATTTTTTTCATAAAAAATCTCAATCTGTTTGGACACGATTATTTAAAAATATACCTCATTATTGTTTCATTTCTATTCAAAAAAATCAATTAACTCTAAAAGCAATTGATATTAATAAAAATGTATTTGATATTTTTACAATAGATAAAAAAAATTCTTGGTTTAAACAAAAATATTTACTTTCATCTATGACTCAATTTAATATTGAAAAAATAGATTTAATAAGACCTCAAATTAAAATTCCTTCTTTAAATTTTGATAAAAAAGAACAAAAAATAAAAATAAAAATAAACACTGATTTCTCAGAAATTTGTAAAGGTCAAATTTTTTGGAAAACAGATAAAAATTATTCTATTGATCCTCAAAAAGTTGATTTTGAAATAAAAAAAGAACAACCTTTTGAAAAAGAATTTCAAGTAAACATTCTTTCTGCTTATTTATATCCTACTCCTATAATGCAAACTTCTATTTCTCATGAAAAAATTACTTCAAAAGTTGAAAATTCATTACAAATTAGAAAACAATTTTTTTGTTCTAAAACAAAAGAAAAAATTCAATTAGATGGTTTTTTAAATGAAAATCTATGGACAGAAAAAAAACCTCAAACAGATTTTGTAGCAATTACTGGAAATTTTTTAAATAAAAAAAGAACTGCTTTTTTTATTACTTATGATGATGAAAATCTTTATATAGGAGTAGATTGCGAAGAAAGTGATGTAGAAAAACTTTTTCATAATGCTCTTGGGAAAGATGATGAAAGAGTTTGGAAAGATGATTGTATAGAAGTATTAATAAATTTTTCTTCAGATAAAAATTTTCAATTTATTGCAAATTGTTTAGGTGTTCAATTTGATAGCAAAAATAGTAATACAGAATGGAATGGTAAATGGCAATCTTATGGAGTTATTAATGAACTTGGTTGGTCAATAGAATTTGTTATTCCTTTGAAAGATTTAGAAACTACTACTCCTCAAAATGGGGAAATATGGAATTTTAATATAAGCAGAAATAATAACCCTCAAAATGTTTATACACAATGGTCTCCAAGTTATACTCATACAGAACAAGCATCTTTATTAGGAGAATTAATCTTTGAATAAATATTTTTTTTAATTAAAAAGGAGAAATATGGATAAAATAAAAATTTTTATTTTTGAAATTAAAAATGGACTTTGGTAAATATATTTAAACAATATGACAATATTATAATATTTTTTAAAAACTTTTAAGGAGGTTATTCTTAATGAAAACAAATTTTATTTTAGGATTAATTTTATTTTTGTTTATTAATTTTTCTCAAGCAGCAGATAAATTAGACAATTTTGATACAGGAATTAATAGCCAATGGAAATATTGGGATGGTACTGGTGATTTTGATTATACGCCATTGGCTAATGATACGATAAATGCTGAGATACAAACTCCAGGAGCAAATGGAACTAATCAAGCATTAAAATTAAATTTAAGTGGACAAAATAACAGAATGAGTTTTTATTGGATTGATAATGATACTTTAAAAGATGAATTTGATCCAGCTAATACTCTTAATGGAGGAATATATATTTCTGAATCTAATGGTGCAAAATATTTAAATTTATATATTAATTATCCCGAAAGTATTCTTCAAACAGATGTTGCTACTATGGGGATAGGTCTTGTTATAGGAAAAAAATATGAACATGGTGTAGGAATTGAAGTAAAAACTTCTGGAACTACAACAACTGTTACTGCTAAAAATCCAAATGATGCAGATTACCAAAAAGATTCACCTCATTATAGACGACAAACTACTTATTCTTGTACATTAGGACAATTGGGAGTTCCAGGTAATGTAGTTTCTTATATATTACCTGCTGCTGGACAATGGCAGTTAGTAAGTATTCCATTAACAAATGGAATGTCTTTTAAAATGAGAGATAGAAGTAATTTAATTGGTTCTTCTCCTTATTTATCAGATGTAGCAAAATTTGATATTTCTCAATTAGGTCAACAAATAGATGATCCATTAAAACTTGGTGACAAATTTACTTTACTTGTAACTGAATTTTGTATTGGTTTTGCTGATGCTGTAAAAGGAACAGTTTTAATTGATGAAGTTAATTTTTCTATAACTTCTCCTACTTCTATAGAAAATAAATCTTGGGGTGCAATTAAAGAAATGTTTAAATAAAAAGGAATATATTTGAACCGACGATTTAAATCGTCGATTCAAGTTTCGATTCAAATTTCGGTTCAAGTTATTGAAGAAACATTTTAATATTTCCAAATAATTCTGTTTGTCGTATACAAACTTTTTTTATTTTAATAAGTTCTAATAAAGCTAAAAAAGTAATAATAAGTTCTATTTTAGAAAAACAAGTTTCAAAAAAAACTACAAAATCAAGAACTTTTTTTTCTTCAAGTATTTTTATAATAGTATTTATTTTTTGTTCAATAGTAAATTCTTCTTCTACAATTTCTCTTGACTTTTTTTCCATATTTTTCATTAGTTTTTTAAAAATCAATAAAAGATCAAATAAATTTATATCATCAAACATTATTTTACTTTTATTTTTATTATTTTCATTTGGTTGTGGAATAAAAATATTTTTTTGTTCTAATTCCATTAGTTTAAAAGTTTGAGAAATTTGTTGATATTTTTGATATTCTTCTAATTGAAAAACTAATTTTTGAGCAGAATCTTCTTCCTTTTCTTCTAATAAACTTTTAGGAAGAAGTGATTTTGATTTAATATAACATAAAGTAGCAGATACAACTATAAATTCACTTGCTATATTTAAATTCAACTCTTTCATAAGTTCTAAATATTCAAGATATTCATTGGTTATTTTTACAATAGGAATATTATATATATCTACTTCATTTTTTTTAACTAAAAAAAGCAATAGATCAAAAGGGCCTTCGAATATATCTAATTTAATTTGATACATTTTTTTTCCATATTTAATTTAAATTTATTTAAAAATTGAATATATGGTAATTAATAATTGCAATATAATGAATTCGTCAAGAAATTTTTTAACTTTTAAAATTATATCGAATTTTTGCAAAGAAAATTATTTTTTCATTCTGTTTCTAATATTTTAGGAACTTTAATAAAATTATTTTCTTTATCAGGTGCATTTTTCAAAACATCTTCTATTGCTAATGATTCTTTTTCTTCATCTTCTCTTACAACATTTTGTATTGGTAAAATATGAGATAAAGGTTTTATATTTTCTGTATTTAATTCATTTAATTTTTCCATATACAATAAAATATCTGAAAGTTGTTTTGAAAATTCTTCTATTTCTTGCAAGGTTAATTTTAATCGAGCTAATTTTGCAATATGCACAACTTGTTCTTTAGAAATACTCATTATCATTCTCCTATATTTTTAAATTTCTTCAAATTGTATTGTATAAAATTTTTTATATAAACCATTATTTTTCATAAGTTCTTTATGAGTCCCATTTTCTACAATTTTACCTTTATGAAGCACAATGATTCTATCTGCATTTATAATAGTTGAAAGCCGATGAGCAATTACAAATGTAGTTTGATTTTTTAATATTTTACTTAAAGATTCTTGAATTAATTTTTCTGATTCTGAATCTAAATTAGAAGTAGCTTCATCTAAAATTAAAATACTTGGTTTTTTTATAATGGCTCGAGCAATAGCAATTCGTTGTTTTTCTCCACCAGAAAGTCTTGCTCCTTTTTCTCCAATTTCTGTATAATATTCATCTCTTAAATTAGTAATAAAATTATGAGCATTAGCTATTTTACTTGCTTCAATTATTTCTTCGAATGAAGCATTTTTATTGCCATATAAAATATTTTCTTGAACAGTTCCAGCAAAAAGTACAATTTCTTGAGGAACAATACTAATATGTTTTCTTAAAGACTCTATTTTTATATCTTTAATTTCGGTATCATCTATTTTAATAATTCCTTGAGTTGGATCATAAAATCGTAAAAGAAGATCTATTAATGTTGTTTTTCCTGAACCACTTGAACCTATTAATGCTACTGTTTCTCCTGGATTTACTATAAAATTAATATCACAAAGCACTTCTTTGTTTGTATCATAACTAAAAAAAACTTCTTGAAATTCTACTTTTCCTTTAATTGAAGCCATATCTTTTGCATCTTTTTTATCTTTAATTAAAACTGGGGTATTTAAAATAGAAAATATTCTTTCTGAACAAACAGAAGCTTGTTGAATTTGTTGATAAACTACACTGATACTACGAAGAGGAGAAGAAACAATTCCTAAATATAAAGTAAAAGCAATAAAAGATTCAAATGTTAATTTTCCATTCATTACTTCACAACCGCCATACCAACAAATAAAAGCAACACCTAATAATCCTAAAAATTCTATTAAAGGAGAAGATATTATTAATATTTTTATTACTCTAAGATAAATATTTACATAAGATTGATTATTTTTTTCAAATTTATTTACTTCTTCTTGTTCCATTCCAAAAGCTTTTACAGTTTTAATTCCGTTAATAGTTTCTTGAAGAATAGAAGTAATTCCTCCAATATTTTTTTGCAATAAATTAGTAATATATCTCATTTTTTTACCTAATGAATAAATAAAAAATATAGCAAAAGGAGCAATTATTAAAATATATAAAGCTAATTTCCAATGAATATAAAAAATAAAAACAATAGAACCAATTAAAATCAAAGGATCGGAAATAAGCGATATTAATCCAGATCCTAAAAAATTAGATAAAATATTAGTATCATTTAAAAATCGGGACATAATTTGGCCAGTTTTATTATCATGATAAAAATTTAAAGGAAGTAATTGAATATGTTTAAAAAGATTTTTTCGTAAATCATAGATTATTTTTTGTCCCACATATTCCATAAAAAAAGATTTTCCATAATTTGACCCAAATTTAATTATTCCTACGATAATTAATCCAATGACACTAAAAAATAAATTTACTTTATCTTTACTTTTTATTGTATTTGCAATTAATTTTTTAAGTATCAAAGGAAGTGATAAATTAGATAAAGCAAAAACAAGTGCAAAAACAAGTGCTAAGATTACATAAAAACGATATGGTTTTAAATACTTAAATAATATTTTAAGAAATTTCATTTATTATCTCTAAAATATTAAGAGCAATTTTTAATGATTGAAGTTCTGTTTGATCATTATTTATTAAAGCTGGTTTAGAAGTAGCAGCTTTTATAAAATTTATTATTTCTAATTTTAACGGATTATCTTTATGTACAAAAATTTTTTCAATAATAGATTCTTGCTTATATAAAATTTCTTCTTTTTGTATAAAATATTCTTGTCGAGCACTTCTATGTATTTGTAAATTTTGTTCTGTATAATCTAAAATAATATAAGCATTTTTTTGAGTAATAGATAATGTTCTAACTTTTTCTTCAGTAATTCTACTTGCAATTAAATTAGCAATACAATTATTTTCAAATAAAATTTGAACACTAATAGCATCTTCAAAAGAATTATTGTTTTTTACATCTATTGCAGAAATTTTTTTAATAGGAGATTTAACTAAATTTAAAATTATATCAATATCATGAATAAGCAAATCTAAAACTACTCCTGTATCATATTCTTTTCGAGCATAAGGGCCTAATCTTCGAGATTCAATTAAAATAGGATTTTCTACAATTTTTTCTAATTCTTGAACTGCTCCATTAAATCTTTCTACATGTCCAATATGAAGTACTAAACTTTTTTCTTTAGCTAATGAAAAAAGTTCTTTTGCTTCTTCATAATTTGTAGTAATGGGTTTTTCTAATAAAACATGTATTCCTTGATTTAAAAAATCTTTAGTTATTTTATAATGTAAAGAAGTAGGTACTGAAATGCTTACTAAATCTACTTTTCCAAAAATATCTTGATAATTAATATAATGTTCTGTTTGATACATTTTTTCAAAATTTTTAGCTTTTTCGGGATAAATATCTACTATTGCTTTAAGCTCTACATCCAAAAGTTCTGCATAAATACGAGTATGATATTCGCCCATACGACCTATTCCAACAACTCCTGCTTTTATTTTATTCATTTATGCTCCTATAAAATTAATAAATAACAAAAAACTATAAAGTAAAAATTTATTTTACTACTTTTTTATCTTTATACATATTTTTATCTGCTAATTCAAATATTTGAGTTTCATCTATAAAATCTTCTCTATATGTTGCAACACCAATACTTATAGAAAACAATATTTTTATTTCATTTCCTTTTAAAACATATGATTCATCTTTGATTTTTTTTCTTAAAGTTCTTATAAATTCATCGACACAGTTTTCATCGCATTCGGGTAAAATAATAGCAAATTCATCTCCACCATATCTTGTAATTATATCGGATTTTCTTAATGTTTCTTTCATTAAAATTGCAGTTTTTTTTAACACTTGATCTCCGACCATATGTCCATGTGTATCGTTTATGGTTTTAAATTTATCAATATCAATTATGACTAATGAAAATTTCTTTTTGTATCTTTTAGCGATATTAAAAAATATAGTAATTTGCTTTTTAAAAAAATGTAAATTATAAAGACCTGTGAGTCCATCGGTCATAGATATTTTTTCATATATTTTTCTACGACTTAAAATAGAATCAATTCGAGCCAAAAGTTCTTTTGAATCAAACGGTTTTGTTATATAATCATCAACTCCATATTGAAATCCTTTTACTTTATCTGTTGTTTTATCTCTGGCAGTTAAAAATATCACAGGGATATTAGCAGTAGATAGCTCTTCATTTAACTGAGATTTTATCATAAACCCATCCATATTAGGCATCATAATATCAAGAAGAATTAAATCAGGAATTATCTTTTTTACTTTTTCAAACACCTCTTTTCCGTTTGAAACACTAAAAGTTTCATAGTCAGCAGATGATAATATTATTTCTATGGCGTTCAACATTTCTTCTTCATCATCAATTATCAGAATTTTATCAAACATTTTTCTTTTCTTTTTCCCAGCTTTTTTCAAGCTTTATAAGCAATTCATTTTCTTCATCAGCCTCTTCTGGAAAACAAGATATACCATAATTCAATAAGACCTTAAATGATTTATCTGATAAAAAAAATTCATCATCACTAATAAATTTGTTTAGTCGCTCTATTAACAAAAATACCATTTCTTTTTTACCATCAGTTAGTAAAGCCATTATTCCTTCTTTTTCATAAGGAATAATAATATCAGCGTTTCTGAAAGTGTTTTTAATTTTATTCATTATTTTTTCCAAAAAAAATTGAATCTCTTCTGAACTTGCAAGTTCTTGCAAGGATGCAAAATCTTTTATACCAATAAGATATAAACAGAGTGATGCCCTTGTTTCTCTGGCTTCTTTAATCGCACAAGATAAACCTTCTCGAAAAACTACCTTTCTTTCAAATTTTGGTAAAAGGAAATTAAATTTACAACCTTTACCTTCAGGAATGAATATATTTTCTGCCCAAATTTTCCCCTGGTGAAGTTCAATTATTTTTTTAGTAATCGTAAGCCCTAAACCAGTGCCTTTGATACTTATGTCAGTGGTTTGATTCCCTTGATTAAAGGGTTCAAAAATTCTTTCCAAATCTTTAGTCGCAATTACATCTCCTGTATTCAAGATGCTTACTTCTATGAATTTATCTTTTTGGCAGGCTTGAATAACTATTTTACCTCCTTTATGTGTAAATTTAATCGCATTTCCTATAATATTAATTAGAACCTGAACTATTCTTTCTTCATCAGCAAATACTTCGGCTAAGTTGGTGGGAATTTCTAGCTTTAGCGTAATGTTTTTAGCCATGGTTTCAATTTCAAAAAAGTTAACTACCTGTTTTATCTGTTTGGCAAGATTCATGTTTGATTTAAAAATTTTCATTTTACCTATATTAATTTTGTTCATATCCAATAAATCATTGATTACACCAGTTAGGCGACCAATATTATTATAAACTATAGTTAAAAAAATTTTCTGTTGGTCATTTATTTTACCCTGAATTTCATCCAAAAGAATGTTAATATATGTTTTCATAATTGCTAAAGGGGTTCTAAGTTCATGAGAGACCATTAAAACAAACTCATCTTTCATTTCATCAAGTTTTTTTAATTCCTTGTTTTTCTGGTCTAATTCCTTTAATATTTGGTAGCGTTCCATAGCATATCGTATAATTCGTACCATTGCATTAGAGTTATAAGTTTGCTTAATCAGATAATCTTGGGCACCTTCATAGATGGCCTTTAATGCGGTATCTATATCATCAAAACCGCTTAATACAACAATTGGTACTTCTGGTATTTGAGTATGTAATTTGTGGAAAGTGTCGAGTCCTTGACTTTCTGGTAGTCCGAGATCCAATAGAATTACATCAACTTTTTGTTGATTAAGATATTCAATCGCTGTTTGAAGCCGATCCACACAAATCAGTTCAAAATCCATTTTTTTGATTTCTGCAAACACCTTTTTTGTAATGAGAATATCGTCAGGATTATCTTCAATCAATAAAACTTTTATGCTCTGGAAGTTAAGATTCATTTTCATTTTTTATTCTACGGTATCTTTACTACAAGTGTCCAATAGACTTCAAACCGCTCTATTGCTTTCATAAACTCATTGAAATCTGTTGGTTTAGTTATATATGAACAAGCACCGTCTTCATAACTTCTTACTATATCTTCTTCACGACTGGAAGTCGTAAGCATTATGACTGGTATTTTTTTATAAATTGGATCGGCTTTAAGTTTTTTAAGCACAGCAAATCCATCAATTTTGGGCATTGAAATATCAAGTAATATAAGTCCAGGAGTAGGTGATTTTTTATCAGCGTATTTACCTTGATGATAAATAAAATCAACCGCTTCTTCTCCTGATCGAACAACAAAAATTTCATTTAATATTTTTACCCTTTTAAATGCCCTTTGGAGGATAAAAATGTCATCTTCATTATCATCAATAATTAAAATGGGAATCTGTTTTAATGTATTTTCCATTTTTAGTTTTTCTCCTTTTTAGATATTGTAAAGAAGAAAGTAGTTCCTTTGCTTTCTTCTGATTTTAGCCAAATTTTTCCATTATGCTCATCTATAATTTTTTTGACAATGGCAAGTCCAGCTCCTGTACCACCACCATATTCATCACGAGCATGAAGTCGTTTAAAAATCTGAAATATTGTTTCAAAATGTTCTTTGGGAATACCAATACCGTTATCCCTAATAAAAAATTGATGTTCGGTTGTTGGTATTTGGTTGTTAACAACTACTCCTATTTCAATTTCTGGATTTGATTTATTATTATATTTAATAGCATTTAAAATAAGGTTATAAAAAACTTCTTTTATTTTTACTTCATCACAAAAAATAAATGGCAATTCATCATCTATTTCTATCTTTACATTTTTTTCTTCAACAAAATATTTTAAGCGTTTAATTACCGATTTAACAAGATTGCCAGAATCAACTGAAGTATAGGGATTTTTTATTCTTGAAATTCTTGATAAAGCAAGTAAGTCATCAATTAAATTTTGCATTCTATTAATACTCGCAGAAATTCGTTTCAAATAGTCCTTCCCAGTATCATCTAATTTATCAGAATAATCTTCTAATATAAATTGACTAAAGGTATCTATTCCTCTTAAAGGTTCTTTTAAGTCATGTGAAGCAGTATAGACAAACGAATCCAGTTCTTTATTTACGCTTTCAAGAGTTTCTGTGTGTGTTTTTAATTCGACCTCTGCTTGTTTTCGTTCAGTAATATCTTTATCCACTCCGCGGTAGCCCTTTAAATTTCCCCGTTCATCTAATATTGGAACACCATTTGTAAGAAAATAGACTTGTCTACCATCTTTGGACAAGTTTAAATTTTCTAAGTCCTTGATTGGTTTCTTGTTTTTTACTATTTCAGAAAATATTTTTCCAATTTTTTCAGCTTCCATTGGTGGCATTAAATCAAATGGGGTTTTTCCGATAATCTCTTCTTCAGTATAACCCAAAATGTCTTTAATTTTCATTGAGCAATATGTGTACACCCCTTTTTCATCAACCTCCCATATCCAATCAACCAAACTAAAAGCAATATCTTTAAATCGGTTTTCAGATTTTTGAAGTTCATTTGTTCGTTCTATAATTTTTTTCTCAAGTTCTGTTTTTGCATTTTTAATATTAGCTACCATTATATTGAAGGTTTCTCCTAATTGCTGTACTTCATCGCCTGAATATTCCTGATAAACCTCGCATTTTTTACAATCTCCTGTTTTTTTCGCATAAGTTCCTTGTACTACTTTGTCACACATTGTCCCTACAATATACCAACAAGGAGAATCACCTTTCCCATAAGCAGGACACTCCTTTTTTTCACACTTTTTCATCTCCCAGCATGGAATAAGAGGAACATTGACTTTGATATCAAGATTTCCTTTTAGTATTTCTTCAGTAGCATGATGAAGTTCTTTGATTGGTTTTACTATCGTTTTAGTTAGAATTAATCCAACGAATACACTCATCATTATCGCGATGACAACTGTTCCTATAATTATACCCAGAAATGTATTAATTGTTTTTTGAATATTTTTATTTGTTATTCCAATTCTTACTATGCCAAATCTTTCATCCTTTATTATAATAGGAACAGCGATATCATAAATAAAACCTTTTTCTGTATCTAATAAACAGATATTATTAATTTGATTAAAAAAAACAAGGTTAGCATCTTTTAATTCCACAGGAAATTCTTTTTCAAAAGTGTGAGCCACGACCTCTTTTTTCCAATTTACAACAAATGCGTAGACAACATCTTTATTGGATTCTTTTTCCTCATCAACCATATATTTAAGTATTACAAAATTTTTTTCTAATATGGGAATTACGCTACGGTTAGCAAGATTTTTTGCTATTGTTATACCTATTTTTTTAGTTTCATTTTTTAATGCTTGCGGTAATATTTGATTGATAATAAAGGTTATAATTAATCCAAAAAATAGAACAATAAGTATTATTGTGGTAATAATTTTATTTCCTAAATTTACTTTTTTTTCCATTTGTTTTTTTATTTCTTTCCTTTTAACCATTTCTGATTTTTTTTTATAAAGTTATTATTTTTCGATTTTTTTCAGTTCTTTCATAATCTTGTTTTTAGACAAATTAATATATCCGGATTCTGCTATATATTGTTGACCGTCAGTTAATACCCATTTGATAAATTCCACGACCGCTGTCCGCTTTGGCTTGCCATAAGTCACAAAATATAAGTCTCGAGCTGGCGGGGAAGGATAAATTCCATTGGTGATGGCCTTAATTAAATTGTTTTGATGGTTGTAAAAGTTTTCTTCTGGATCGATTTTACCATTATCATTCAGATCAATCGGTATCACCCGCAGACCCTTAACTTGCATTTTCGTTTTGCTATCATAAGCATAGTTAATATTGTTGAATCCTATTCCAAGTGGATCTTTTTTTATTATTTCTGCTACACCTGGATCACCGTAAACACCTGTTCCTCTTAAATCTTTTTGTGAAAAACTAAGATATTCAGCCCATGTTTCAGCAGCGCCACAATCATCAGAACGGGTATAAATGTGAATATCATTATTTCTGGCAATATTTATTTCAGGTAACAACTTTTGCCAAGAAGTAATTTTACCAGTAATCCAAATATCAATAAATGTTTGTTTTTTAATCCCTCCTTCGAGAATTGCATTCAGATAAGGATTATCAGCATTAATGGTAGGAACTACAGCATCTTTGGTAACAGCAATAGCATATGCTCTCTTATCAATCTCCTCTAACAACACCTTTCGGGAAACCATGCCAATATCAACTACATTGGCAAGAGCATCAGACATTCCTTTGCCAGCACCGCCTGAAGAAATATCAAACTTTATCTTTGGATGATTTTTTTTGAATTCCTCTGCCCAGCGGATTACCATAGGATAGAGTGCCCATGCACCGGATATTACCACTGTATTTTTCTCAACCTGCGAATTACTATTATTTTTCCCAATAATAGTTTTGGCTTCCTCTTTATTAGAAAGATCTATTCTCTTTGCTTCTTCTTGCTCACATCCGACAAAGCCAAAAATCATTATTCCTAACAGTCCAAAAACTAATAATTTTTTCATCATCCCAACCTTTTTTTAAAAAATAAATTTTCCTAAAATAAATACGCCAATTACAGCAATCCAGCAAGCCAAACCTATTATTAATGGTGATATGCCGACATTGAGCATCCTCTTGAAGTCAACTTTTAGACCAATGCTAGTTAAAACCATAGTAAAAAATATGCCTGCCCATGGCTTTAAAGTTTTAGCCAATGGCCCAAAAGTAGGAACAAATGAAGCCAAAAGCCCTACTAAAACAAAAACCCACATAAACCAGGGGATCTGATACAAGATAGGTTTTCTCTTTATCCCTTCTTTTTTTCCAATATACCAGCACAGAAATCCAATTACAGGTATTATCAAGAATGTTCTTACCACTTTTAAGACATGGCCATCTTCAAACAATCATCCCCCAAAGCTTTGGCAGCAAGTTTCACAAATCCGGTCTGATGCAGTGTAGTACCGCAAAGAAATGCATATTCAGTATTAGAAAGTGTAAAACAGGTTAGAACAAGGGGATAAACCATCATACCAAACAGTCCAAAGATGGTAATAGTTATCAAACTTGCTCCGGTATCTTCAGAATCTGCTTTTACTATTGGTGTAGCAATTGCAATAGCTGAAGCTCCGCAAATAGCAGTTCCTGTAGCTATTAAAAGAGGAATTGCGGTTCCAGCACCTAATCTTCTGCCTAAATACAAAGCAATTAAAAAAATTAATATAATTCCTATTATTAACTGAATCCAAAAAATAACAGGTATCGCAGCCAGTTTATGAAACTCCAAATTTATTCCATAAAAAATGATGCCTAATGGTATAAAGAATTTGGGAGCAAAATCAAAACCTAATAAAAAGTAATGCCTTTCTCCTAAGAAAGTCCTTATTACTATTCCTAATACAATACCTATCACTAAAGGATCTAATGCTTTATGAAATTTGGCAATCCATAAAGCAATAAACCCTATTATAATCGTCAATATAAACCCTGACATTTTTTCAAAAATTTTTTCTTGTAGAATAAAATTCATAACTTGCTCCTTTCAAAATTTATTATAAATCTTCTAACAAAACTGAATATGTAGATTTCCCATATCCATTTTTTAAATATTATTTTAAACGAAAAAAAATAATATTGTCAATGATTTTTAAAAAAAAAAATTGAAAATTTTTGTTGGTGTTTTTTTCTTCTATATATAACAACAGAAAATAATTGACAGAATATAAAAAAAAAATTACTTTATCCTTACTTTTTATTGTATTTGCAATTAATTTTTTAAGTATCAAAGAAAGTGATAAATTAGATAATGATGGAAGTTCTGTTTGATCATGATTTATTAAAGGTAGGTTAGAAGTAGCAACTTTTATGAAATTTATTTAAAATAAAAGAATTTGCCAATAAAATAGTTTAAAAAAAACTTTAAAAATACACAAAAACTTGACAATTAAATAGATAATCAGTAAAATTATTTTCAATTTTAAAAGATGGAGGTTAAAATGTTTTTAGAACAGAATAACGAAAAAGATTTTACTAAAAAATTAAATGAAAAATTAGATTATTTAGAATTACAAAAAAAACTTCAACAAGAAGAAATTGAGAAAAAAGAAAATGCTACACAAAACATAGAAATTTCTTTAATAGCAGGTTTTTTAAGTGATCATTTTCTTTTAAAACAAATATTAGCAAAAGGTTTTGAAATTTTATTTATAAAATCAAAATTTGGAAAAATAATTTGTAGTCTTTTAATAGATTTATATGAAAAAGAAGATAAAAAAATATATTTAGATGCTACTTTTTTAAAAAAAGAACTTATATCAAGAAACCTTTTTTCTTCAGAAGTAGAACAATTTTATGAAAAAATAATTGCAATTACACCACCTAATTTATCAGAATCAATGGCTTATGTTGAAATCTTAAAAACACGAGTAGGAAGAGAAAATTTAATTCAATTAAAAGTATTCATAGAAGATTATTTGAATCATATTGGACCTTCTAAAGACAAAGATATAATTGAATTTATTGGAGAAATTTCTCGTAGTTTAATAATTGCTCAAAAACAACAACTTAAAGAAGTAATTCTTCCTGTAAAATATAAATTTCATGAAGTAGAAAAAGAAATTAGAAAAAGAGAATTTTCTGAAAACACGAGTAATATTATTGGATTTTCCTTAAGTCCTTTTTTAGGGCTAAATAATGCTTTATCTGGATTAAGAAAAGGTTTTTATTATGGGTTGGCTGGTGCTCCACGAAGAGGTAAAACTAATTTTTCTTTAATATTAGCTACATATCTTGCTAAAAATAATAAAATTCCAGTTTTATATTATTCTTGGGAACAAACGCAAAAAATATTAACTTATCGTATTTTAGGTAAAGAATGTATGATTAGTCCTTCTTTTTTACAAACACAAAATTTATACAAAATTCCAAATACTATAGATAGAGTTGAAAAAGCATGGGATGAATGTAAAACATTTACTGACTATTTATTTTTAATTGAAGGTAGTCAAAAAGAAAGTTTTGAACGAATTGAAGCACATGCATATAATGCAATGCAAGAATTTGGGACAAATGATATTGCTATATTTGTTGATTATTTACAAAAAATACCTATTGAAGGAAGTCATGTAAATCAACAAATGAGAATAAATCTTGTTTCAACTAAATTAGCTGAATTAAGTTTAAAACTAAATTGTCCAATATTTGCTATTTCTTCACTTGATAAAGAAGGTTGTAAATTAGATGAAAAAGATAGCAAAGAATCTCCTTCAATGCATCATTGTGCTGGTAGTGGAGATATTGAATATGATTTAGATGTTGCTTTAGTTTTAAGTAAAGATTGGTATGATACATTAGAACTTCATAAACAATTAAGAAATATAGCTAATGCAAAAAATATTCCAGAACGAAAAATGCCAAAATTAGATGTTATCAATATAAATATAGAAAAAAATAGAGATGCACCTCCAGGAATTTCTCCTATTCTTCAATATTTATTTTTAATTGAAGAAAATAATTTTATTGAATTAGGGTATAAAAATGTAGAGGAATTACATACTTATAATAAAATTGCTCAAATTATTAAGAAATTAATTAATGAAAAACTAATTTGGAGAGATGAACAAATAGATATTTCTGTTAAAATAAGCGATTCTACGATGAATGATATAATGCATAATATGTAAAAATTTCAAAAAATTGTTTTTAATTTTTGTAAAATTAGGAGTAATATGGCTATAAAATTTGAAGTAATGTTAAAACCAGAAATAAAAAATCCAGCTAGTGAAAAAATACAAAAAAGAATTTATGAAGATTTAAAAATAAAAAATGTTTCTGAAATAAAAATTATTGAAATCTATACTATTGATAAAGATTTAAAAAAAGAAATATTAGATAAAATTCAAAATGAACTTCTTGTAGATTCTATTATTCAAATTGCTTCTTATAATAAACCACTTGCAAATAATTTTGATTGGTTAATTGAAGTTAGTTTTAAACCGGGTGTTACTGATAATATTGGAAAAACAACAAAAGAAGCAATAAAGGACATTTCAGGAGAAGAAATTAATTGCTATACTTCTAAACAATATTTATTTAAAGGTAATTTAAAAGAAGAAAAAATTAAAACTATAGGTTCTAAATTATTAGCTAATGATCTTATTGAAAATTGGCAATTTACAAATTTTGCTAATTTTGAAAAAAATATGAAAATTATTCTTCCAACTGTTTCTATAAAACAAGAAATAAAAATTGCTGAAATAGATTTGAATATTTCTGATGAAGAATTGCTTAATATAAGCAAAAAAGGAATTTTGGCTTTAAGTTTAAAAGAAATGCAACAAATTAAAAATTATTTTAAAAATTCAAAAATTATAGAAGAAAGACAAAAAATAGGATTAGGAGAAAAAATTTTAGATGCAGAATTAGAAATTTTGGCTCAAACATGGTCTGAACATTGTAAACATAAAATTTTCAATAGTTTTATTACTTATGAAGAAGATGGCAAAATTATTGAAATAGATAGTTTATTTAAAACTTATATTAAAAAATCAACAGATGAAATTGGTGAAAAAATTGATTGGTTAGTTTCTGTTTTTCATGATAATGCTGGAGTTGTAAAATTTAATGAAAATTGGAACATTGCTTTTAAAGTAGAAACTCATAATGCTCCTTCTGCATTAGATCCTTATGGAGGTGCTTTAACTGGGATTGTTGGAGTTAATAGAGATTCTTTTGGAACTGGAAAAGGAGCAAAATTAATTTTTAATACAAATGTATTTTGTTTTGCTTCTCCTTTTTATCAAGAAGAAATTCCTCCTCGATTACTTCATCCTAAAAGAGTTTTTGAGGGTGTTCGATTAGGAGTTGAACATGGTGGAAATAAAAGTGGTATTCCTACAGTTAATGGATGTATTGTATTTGATGATAGATTTTTAGGAAAGCCATTAGTTTATTGTGGAACTGGCTCTATAATGCCAAATAGTCTTTTTGGAGAAGGGACTCATTTAAAAACAGCTTATCCAGAAGATTTAATTATAATGATAGGTGGAAGAATAGGAAAAGATGGTATTCATGGAGCAACTTTTTCTTCTGAAGAATTGAATGAAGATTCTCCAGTAAGTGCTGTTCAAATTGGAGATCCAATTACTCAAAAGAAAATGTTTGATTTTCTTTTAGAAGCTCGTAATTTAGGGCTTTATCATTGTATTACTGATAATGGAGCAGGTGGATTAGCTTCTTCTATTGGAGAAATGGCTTGTTTTAGTAATGGTTGTGAAATATATTTAGATAAATGTCCTTTAAAATATTCTGGACTTGAACCTTGGGAAATTTTACTTTCTGAATCTCAAGAAAGAATGTCATTAGTTATTAAAATAGAAAATAAAGATGCTTTTTTATTATTAGCAAAAAAAAGAGATGTAGAAGCTACTGTAATAGGAAAATTTACTAATTCTGGAAAATTTATTGCAAAATATAAGGATCAATATGCTGTTTTTTTAAATATGGAATTTTTACATAATGGGCTACCTAAAATGCAATTAGAAGCAAAATGGCAAAAGCCAAATTATGCAGAACCAATCATAAAAGAAGAAAAAAATTTAACAACTTTATTAAAAGAAATTTTAGCAAGATTAAATGTATGTAGTAAAGAAAATATAATAAGACAATATGATCATGAAGTTCAAGGCACAAGTGTCATAAAACCATTAACAGGAATAAACAATGATGGGCCAAGTGATGCTTCTATAATTAAACCAATATTTGATTCTTTTGAGGGAATTGTAATTTCTAATGGAATTTGTTCTAAATATGGAGATATCGATACTTATCATATGACTGGTTGTGCTATTGATGAAGCAATTAGAAATATTGTAGCAGTAGGTGGAGATCCAGATAGAATTGCGTTATTAGATAATTTTTGTTGGTGTGATCCAATTGTTTCAGAAAAAAATTTAGATGGAAAATATAAATTAGCTCAATTAGTTAGATCCAATCAAGCACTTTATGATTATGCTATTTGTTTTAATACTCCTTTTATTTCTGGCAAAGATAGTATGAAAAATGATTATCAAATTGGAAATATAAAAATTTCTATACCTCCAACAATTTTAATTTCTGCTATAGGAAAAATAGAGAATGTAACATTAGCAATTACAATGGATGTAAAAAATGAAGAAGATTTAGTTTATATTCTTGGAGAAACATTTAATGAATTAGGTGGATCAGAATATTTTAATCATATAAATTATATTGGAAATAATGTTCCAAAAGTAAATGCTTTAAAAGCAAAAAAACTTTATCAAGATCTTCACAAAGCAATAAATCAAAAACTTGTAAAATCTTGTCATGATATTTCTGATGGTGGCTTAGGAGTAGCTTTATCTGAAATTTCATTTGCTGGTGGATTAGGAATGGAAATTAATTTATCTAAAGTACCAATATCAAAAATAGAAAATGATATTACAATTCTTTTTTCAGAAACTCCTTCAAGATTTGTTGTAACTATTTCTAATAATAATAAAGAAGAATTTGAAAAAATATTATCTGAAAATATTATAGCAGAAATAGGAAAAGTAAATAATTCTAATGAATTGGTTATTAAGGGCTTAAAAGAAAATATTTTAATTAAAGCAAATATTTGGGATTTAAAAGAATCTTGGCAAAATACTTTGAAATGGTAAAGTTTTTAATATTAAAGTATAAATTTA
>JBDRGX010000017.1:0-3900 GCA_043817485.1 bacterium | reverse complement strand
GAATATTTTTGTAAAAATAAAAAAAATATTATTATAAAAGATTCTGCTGTCAATGCTGTATGTAATGGAGCTGCTTTAGCGATAGGAGGAATAGTTGCTTTTGAAGATAATATTGAGAAAGATGAAAATGTATTTCTTCTTTCTTTGCACGGAGAACTTGTTGCTTTTGGAAAAACTTTAATGACTAGTGAAGAAATAAAAAAATCTGAGAGAGGGTTGGCTGTTATGACTGATAGAGTCATAATTCCTCAAGATAGATATCCAAAAAAATGGAAAGGTAAGATATTTAAAGAGAAATGATGTAAATAGTTTTATGCCTTTAACAAAAGAACTATTAGATATTTTAGCTTGTCCTAAATGTAAGGGCGATTTAAAATATGATCAAAAAAGTGAAAAAATAATTTGCAATGTTTGTCGATTAAGATTCAATGTAATAGATGGAAAAATACCAAACATGCTTATAGATGAGGCTGAAAAATTTTGAAGAAAATAATTTTTGGAATTATTTTTATTCTTTTAATTAGTGGATGTTCTCAAACGACAGAAAGAAATTTACCTGATGTTGAATGGACAGATATTGGAGAAGAAATTGTCAATGAAAATATGAATGGAAAAATAATAGAAAAACAAGGAGAAATACTTTCTGGTGAACAAGTTGGAGAAAAATTTACAATGTATGATATTTCTTATGAGAAAGGTGGAAAAGAATATAGAAATTATTTTTTAGAAGAATTGCGTCCAGCTTTGGATTGGATTAATGATAATATAGAAGAAGATGCTAAATTTTTAAATTGGTGGGATTATGGTCATATGATCAGAGGATATACAGGAAGAGAAGTTGTAGTTTATTCTCCATCTGAAGATATGCTTTGGAGTTTATCTAGTGGAAAATGGGATACAAATTTAAGTGGGGAATTTTCAACAAATGAAAAAATGAAAGATGTTGCATTGGCTTTTCTAGCTAGTGATTTTGATAGAACAAAAGAAATTATGGTTAAATATGATACAAATTATTTTTTTGCAACTAAATTGGAAGATTATATAATTGATTATTGGGCTGAAAGACTTAAAGAATATTATTCTACAATAAATGATATTGGAGAAACTAGAGAAAATATATTTATAACTAAAATGTTAAATGAAGAAGAAATAGAAGGATTTTCTTTGGTTTATAATGATGATTATGTGAAAATTTATAAAAAGAATTAATTTTTTCTTCCGCCGATATGAATTTTTTCTTTGTTGTTTATAGAAATTAATTTGGTATAACCATATTTTTTAATAAAAATTTTATCTCCGTTTTTAAAAGGAATTAATTTCTTGATAGAATCTCCTGTCATCACACCTTTATGTTTATTTATTAAGACTTTTATTTTACTGTTTTCATTTAAAATGTATTTTTTCTGGCGGATAGTTGGGAGAATAAATGCTATTCCTATACCTTTTTTAAATGATTTATGAGTAATCGATTTCCAATATCCTGTCGAGCCGTAAGGTGTAGAAATAAGTAGACCATCACCTAAAGCATTTCCTTGAGATTTTCCATTAATTTTTAATTCTAAACCAATAGCACATGGTAATTTGTAATGAATATTTACATCATTCATTACTATAATTTTTTTATTTCTTATCTTAGCTTGCAATTTTACTTTTTTAATTATTTTATATTTCTTTTTCTTGAGGAGAGAAAGAATTTTTTCCATTTTATGTTTTTCTTTTTTTTGACAAATTTTACAATCCGGATGATGTCGTAAAAATAATTTTGGTATGTTTGGAAATATTTCTTCTGATTTTAGAAAAGTCCCTTCACCACCAAAAGCTATTACAATTTGAGGATTTTTTTTAACTATTTTAAATCCAAGTTTTTTAGCTTCTTTAGATATAAGATCTTTATGATTGTATACAATAGCTATTTTCATATTTACTATTAAATTTGTAAGGTTTAAATATTTCTCTCTTTCATTATTAATTGAGCCGGTCTAGCAGAGCTAGGTAATGCGCCAGACTTGAGAACTAGATATAATGATCCGAAAGGAAATGAATTTATGGCTTGACTCTGAACGGCGGATATGAAGAGTAGAGTTATCAAAGATATCTGGTGTCCTCACGGACTCGCAGGTTCAAATCCTGCGGCCGGCGCCATTTTTATTAAAAAGGATATTTATGAATAAAATATTGTATTGGACACCAAGAATTTTAGCAATTTTATTTAATCTATTCATAGCGATGTTTGTTTTAGATGTTTTTAGTGAATATAAATTTCCTGAAGTGTTAATTGCTTTGTTTATGCATTTAGTTCCTAATTTTATTTTAGGATTAATTACTTTGATAGCTTGGAAGAAAGAAAAAATAGGAGGAATTTTATTTATTTTATTAGCATTTTTTTACATAATTATGACATTTGGAAAAGATATGGGTGGAATAATAACATATTTAATTATAACTGGACCTCTGATTGTGATAGGAATATTATTTATTCTAAGTAAATTAATACATAGATAAACCTATTAAAATTTAGGCAATTATATTTCCCAAGGATATTTTATATATTTATTAGTTTTTTCATGGATCCAAAAATCTGGAATAACTTTACTTTGTTTATGATAATAAAGTGTAGCTATTTTACATCCAATTTGTTCAAAGTTTTTAAGAGTTTTGCCTGTATCTGAGATGTCATCTACTATTAATGTGTGTGGAGTTACATCATCTTTGCTTATCATTAACGGTATTTTTAACATATGTGATAATTTTACTCCAAGTACAAGTCCTCCTCTTGGAGGTCCATAAATACTCTGAAATCCTTCTTTTTCTGCCCATTGATAAATTTTTTTACAATCTTTGTCAAATTGTTCCCATGTTAGAAATTCGTATTGTTCGTCCATATAATATTGAGAATTCTAAATTATTTAAATACAATAAAAATAAAGAAAAAAATTAAATAAATTTTATTTCTCCTTGTTTACTTAAACCTAATTGAAGTTCATTTCTAAATTCTTTTGAAAAAGCATTTTTAATTTCTATTTTTTTTCCTTTAGCAATTCCATCAGATTGTTTTCCCCATAAAACAAGATTTACTGTTCCTGTTTCATCTTTTAGTGTCGCATTTACTAATGTTGTTTTTGTTCCAAATTTTGTCATTAATTCTCTTGGCTCTGTAGAATCTTGAACTTCTACAACAATGTTTATATTGTTCATTCCGGATTTTATTTCATTAATTTTCATAAATAATATTGTATTATTAAATTTATAAATTCAATTATTAGCGTTCAATTTAAAAATTTTTATATAAAATGTAAAATAACCTTTATAAATCTTAAGTTACTATTAATTTTAGTATTTCCAGGTCAACTGGTTGCTGTACTGTTTTATCAGATGAGCATAAAAAGGTGAATTAATGGGAAAAAATGCTAAATTAAAAGATGAAAAGGTTGAAGAAGAAAAGAAAATTAAAAAAGAAAAACAAGCTAAAAATAAAAAAGAAAAACCTAAAGAAATTTCTATTTCTGCTGAAGAAGGTTTGAGAGTTCTTGTAAGATTAGGAGAAAAAGATGTAGCAGGAAATAAAAAAATTGTAAATGCTTTGTTGCAGGTAAAGGGTGTAGGACATTCTATGGCTCAAATAATAGCTAATATTTCAGGAATAGATCCTAGTACTAAAATAGGGAGTTTAGATGAGACACAAATTTCTAATTTAGAAAAAATTATCGAAAATCCTGAAAAATTTAATGTTCCTGGATTTCTTTTAAATAGAAGAAAGAGTATTGAGAGTGAAAATCTTAAACATGTAACTGCTTCTGAATTGATTATATCAAAAAAAAATGATATCGATTTCAAGAAAAAGATACGATGTTATCAAGGAGCTCGTCATGAGCAAGGTCTTCCTGTTAGAGGACAAAGAAC
>JBDRGX010000016.1:0-9367 GCA_043817485.1 bacterium | reverse complement strand
ATCCTTAAGGATTAGGTTGAAGGATTTGGTTGACTACACAAATTTTATTTAATTATTTTTATTCATAATAATTTTTAATAATCCTGTCAAGAAATTTTAAAACTTTAATAAAAAAGTATTGACATGCTTTTTTATTATGATAATTTTAAACCAATATAAATTTTATTTTTTTACTAATTTATAAGGAAAAATAAATGAATAAAAAAACAGAAAAAAGAATAAAAGTCATTAATAGCATTGCTCCTATTAGAATTTGTGATAATGGTGGCTGGACTGATACTTGGTTTGCTGAATATGGAAAAGTATTTAATATTGCAGTTTATCCTTATGTAGAAGTACAAATAGAAGTATATGCTTCTACTGAAAAAGAAAATCAAATTATTATTCAAGCAGAAAATTATGGTGATAAATATACTATCAATCATGAAAAAAATAAAAAATGGACTCAACATCCTTTATTAGAAGCAGCTATTAAATATATGAAAATTCCTTATAATGTTTCTTTAAAAGTAATTATTTATTCAGAAGCTCCAACTGGTTGTTCTACTGGAACTTCAGCTGCTGTTACTGTTGCTTTAATTGGAGCATTAGACCATCTTACTCCTGGGCGAATGACTCCTCATGAAGTAGCTTATACTGCTCAAATGATTGAAACTAAAATGCTTTCTCAACAATGTGGAATTCAAGATCAATTTTGTTCAGCTTATGGTGGTATTAATTTTATTGAAATGACAAAATATCCATTTGTTACAGTTTCTAAAATAGAAATTTCTAATTCAATTTGGTGGGAATTAGAAAAAAGATTAACTTTAATTTTTTTAGGCAAATCTCATGTTTCTTCAGCAGTACATCAAAAAGTAATTAAAGAATTAGAATCTGTTGGAGCAAAAAATGAAAAATTAGAAAAGTTAAGAAAATTTGCTGAAAAATCAAAAAATGCTCTTTATTCTGGAAATTTAAAAGAATTAGGCAAAATAATGTGTCAAAATACAGAAATACAAGCAACACTTCATCCAGAGATTGTAAGTAAAGATGCTTATGAAATAATTAAAATAGCTAAAAAATATAATGTTGCTGGTTGGAAAGTAAATGGTGCTGGAGGAGATGGTGGTTCTATTACATTACTTTGTAATAATCTTTTTTATGAGAAAAGAAAAATGATAAAAGAAATTGAAGAAATAAATCCTTTATTTAAAAATATTCCTATTTATCTTAGTCGTCATGGATTAAGAGTTTGGGAAAGTTAATTTTTTATTAAAATTTTCATTGCTTCAATTGCTACTTCAATAACATTTTTTTCACCCATTTCTAAATGTTTTTTAGTAATTTTTTCGCTTTTTACTCGTTTATTAACTACTCCAGTAATACAACCAGCTTTTAATCCAAAAGCACTTGCCATAGTAAGTAAAGTGGCTGATTCCATTTCATAATTTAAAACATTTAATTTTTCCCATTCTAAATTAGATCCTTGAAAATTTCTAATTACATATTTAGAATAAGAATCATACCTTTCTTGTCCTGGATAAAAAGTAGCACTTGATGCTGTAATTCCTACATGAAATTTTATTTTGCTTTTTATAGATGATTTTACTAAAGCATCAATAACTTCATAACAAGATACTGCGGGATATTCAATAGGAGCATAATGATTAGAAACACCATCTAAACGAACAGATCCAGTAGTAATAATAACATCTCCTATTTCTATTTTTGGAGAAATAGCACCAGTAGTACCTACACGAAGAAATGTTTTTATACCTAATTGAGATAATTCATCAACAGCAATAGAAGTAGATGCTCCTCCAATTCCAGTAGAAGTTACTAAAATAGGTACATTATTTATTTTTCCTAAATAACTACAATATTCTCTTTTTTGAATTAAAAATTTAGATTGAGAATCAAAACTTTTTGCTATTTTTTCTACTCTTGCTGGATCTCCCGGTAAAAAAACAAATTTAGCTGATTCAATATCTTTTTTACTTAATCCTAAATGATATACAGATTTTGTTTTCATTTATATATTCCTCCAATAATAAAAGTGTTCAAGTGAAAATTTAAGAAAAAAATTCTTTTCCTTTTTTTAACTTCTTCTATAAACAATTTTGGATTTTCGATTTTGGATTGAAAAAATAAAATTTTTCAATTTTTTCATATTCGCAATCTTTAATCCAAATTCTAAAATCTAAAATTCTTCTTGTTTATTTCTTATATCCCCCGCTGGCGGGGGTTTTAGGGGGTGGAATTTTTCTATTCAAAATTTTATTCTGAATTCTAACTCCTGAATTCTGTGTTCTTTTCATTAATAATTCCTAATTCATAATTTTTAATTGTATTTCTATATCTCTCCATTCTGTCGAGATGACAATAGTTTCATTTTTACAACATAGGCGTGAAACATTAATTATTTTCTTCATGCTTCAAATGTCCCCTGCTGACAAAAGTTAGAAAATAAATTTTATAAAAAAGCATATTAAAATTTCAAATGTCCCCCGCTGGCGGGGGTAGGGGGTGGAATCCTTTTCTTCCCCTTCTAAAGAAAATTCGAAATTCGAAATAAATACAAATGTTTGAAACAAATTTCGAAATATAAAATAAATAAAAAATACAAATTTAATAGTTTGCAACATTTTATTTTTGATTGCAATTTGGTATTATATATTTTTCAATTCTTCTTTAATTTTTTGTAATTCATTAAAAGCTTGAATTGGGGTTAAATTATTAATATCTAATTTTTCTAATTCTCTTATTATTTTTTCTTTATTTTCTTGATTTTCTTGAATAGCAAATAAATTTAATTGTAAAATTTTTTCTTTTTCATCAAATTCTGATTTTGCTAAATTAGGAGAACCATTTTTGTCTATTTCAATATTTTCTAAATTATTCATAACTTCTTTTGCCCTTGTAATCACTTCTTCTGGTAATCCAGCTAAACGAGCAACTTGAATTCCATAACTTTTATCTGCTGATCCTTTTAAAATTTTTCTTAAAAAAATTAATTCTTCATTCCATTCTTTAACTGCTATATTATAATTTTTGATTTTAGGAAATAAAATTTCTAATTCAGTAAGTTCATTATAATGAGTTGCAAAAAGTGTTTTTGCTTTTATTTTATTATGAATATATTCTGCTATTGCCCAAGCAAGACTAATTCCATCAAAAGTACTTGTACCTCTACCTATTTCATCTAAAATAATTAAACTTTTTGAAGTAGCATTATGCAAAATATTAGATGTTTCATTCATTTCAACCATAAAAGTAGATTGTCCTTTAATTAAAAAATCTGATGCTCCTATTCGAGTAAAAATTCTATCTACTAATCCAATTATAGCATTTTTTGCTGGGACAAAACTGCCTATTTGAGCAAGTAAAACAATTAAAGCAATTTGTCTAATATATGTAGATTTTCCAGCCATATTAGGACCTGTAATAATCATTATTTGATTTTGTTCTATATCCATATCTATATCATTAGGAACAAATTTTTCTTCTATAAATATTTTTTCTAATACTGGATGTCGAGAATCTTTTATTTTTAAAATTGCTTCTGTTGTAAGTTGTGGCTTACAATAATGATTATTATGTGCGACTATAGATAAACTACTAATTACATCTATAGAAGCTAAAGTATGAGCAATTTTTTGAATTTTATCTGAATCCTTTTTTACTTCATTACAAATATTTTGAAAAACTTCATATTCTAATTTATAAAGTTTTTCATTTGCATTTTGAATTTTATTTTCGTAATCTTTTAATTCGCTTGTAATAAATCTTTCTCCCGTAGAAATAGTTTGTTTTCTAATATAATCATTTGGTACTAAAGAAAGATTTGGTTTAGTTATTTCAATATAATATCCAAAAACATTATTAAATTTTACTTTTAAAGAATTTATTTGTGTTTTTTGTTTTTCTTTTGCTTCAAATTCGACTATCCATTGTTTTCCATTTTTTATAATTTTTTGTAATTCATCTATTTCTGGATCAAATCCAAATTTAATTAAACCACCTTCTTTAAGAGATAAAGGAGGATTTTCAAATATGGCTGAAAGTATTATGTTTCCTAATTTTTCTAAAAAATCTGTTTCTAAAAAAAAAGTTTTGTAAATTGATGATTCAAGAAATTTAATTTTTTGAATTATTTTAGGAATTACAGAAAAAGATTTTCCTAAAGCAAGAAGATCTCTTGCATTACCAGCATTAGAACATATTTTAGCAATATATCTTTCAATATCATAAACAGAGCCCAAAATTGTTCTAATTTCAGAAGTTAAAGAAGTGTTATTATAAAATTCTTGTACAGCATCTTGTCGCATTTGAATTTCTGTTAAAATCAAAAGAGGATGTAATAACCAATCTCTAATTTTTCTTCCACCCATAGAAGTAATAGTTTCATCTATCACCCAAAGTAGACTACCTTTTTTTTCATTGTCTCTAAATGTTTTAATTAGTTCTAAATTTATTTGTGTAGATTTATCAAGACACATAAAATTTTCTAAAAAATATGGTTTTAAAGAAGTCAAATGAGAAATAGAATTTTTTTGAGTTTTTTTAAGATACGAGAGAATTGCTCCACAAGCACCTATTCCAGAAGAAAAATTTTCACATCCAAATCCATCTAATGAATTTACTTTAAAATGATCTTTTAATAAATTTTTTGAATAATCTAAATTAAAAATCCAATCTTCTATTTTTTCTATTTTTATATTTTCATAAGTATTTTGTAAAAAAGTAATAAATTCTTTATCTTCAAATAAAGATTCTTTTAAAAGACATTCTGCTGGAGAAAGCCGAATAATTTCATTTGCTAATTTATCTTGAGAATCTATTTCTGTTATTAAAAAATCACCTGTGGAAAAATCTATAATTCCTAATCCAAATAAATTTTCTTTTTCTTTATTAATAGCAATTAAAAAATTATTTTTTTTATTTTCTAAAATTGCATCTGAAAGTATTGTTCCAGATGTAATTACTCTGACAACTTCTCTTTTTACTATTCCTTTGGCTAATTTTGCATCTTCTATTTGTTCACAAATTGCTACTTTATAACCAGCCTTTGTTAAAATATTAATATGTGAATCAGCTGTATGATGAGGAATGCCAGCCAAAGGCACTCTTTGATTTTTACCTACTGGCTTTGATGTAAGAACAATATCTAATACTGATGAAGCAATTTTTGCATCTTCATAAAATGTTTCATAAAAATCACCTATTCTAATCATTAAAATTGTATCTTGATAATCTTTTTTAATTTGATGATATTGTTGCATTAAAGGACTTAAATCTAACATTTACTTTCCTTTTTTATTTTTATTCCTAATTTTATTGCTTGTTTTAAACTTTCTGGATTGGCTATATTTTTACCAGCTATATCAAATCCAGTTCCATGATCTGGAGAAGTGCGAATAAATGGTAAACCTAATGTAATATTTACAGCTTTTCCAAAACCATTCATTTTTATAGGAATCATTCCCTGATCATGATACATTGTAATAATAGCATCAAATTTAGATAATTTTTCTTTTACAAATAAAGTATCTGCTGGAAAAGGGCCTTGTACATTTATATTTTTTTTTTGTGCTTTTAAAATGGCTGGGATTATTTGTGTAATTTCTTCATTGCCGATAGATCCACCTTCTCCACAATGAGGATTTAATCCCGATACTCCTATTGTTGGATTAGATAAACCAAAATATTGTTTTAAACTATCATAAGTAAGCATTATAGTATCATATATTTTTAAAGAAGAAAGTGTTGTACTTACTTTTTTTAAAGGTAAATGTGTAGTTGCTAAAACTACTTTTAAATTTTCACTTACTAACATCATAGCAAATTTTTTAACATGAGATAAATTAGCTAAATATTCTGTATGTCCAGAAAATATAAACCCAGATTTAATTATAGATTCTTTGTTCACTGGTGCAGTAACTAATAAATCTATTTTTTTTTCTAAAGATAATTGAATTCCTTTTTTAATATATTCTAAAGAAGCTTTTCCTGTTAATAAATTAATTTTTCCTTTAGTATAATCATTTGGAGAAAAAGAACTAATACCAATTATATTTATTTTTTCTTTTTCAAATTTTGCTTCTTCATAATTTTGACAATAATTTAAAGGGAAAGTAATAGAAAGATTTTTAAGAGTTTCTTTAAAAACTTCTATATCGCCTATTATTAAGGGATTACAAGCCGATATAATTTCTTCATCTAATAAAGATTTTATAACAATTTCTGGACCTATTCCAGCAATATCTCCTAATGTAATACCAACAATTGGTTTTTGTATCAAAATACATCTCCTATTTTTTCATTATTTATTATTTTTTCAAATTCACTTTCTTCAATAATTTTTATTCCTAAAGATTTTGCTTTTTGATATTTAGAACCAGGATTTTCTCCACAAACTAAAAAAGAAGTATTTTTATTTACAGAAGAAGAAACAGTTCCTCCTAAATTTATTACTAATTGACTTGCTTTAACTCGAGAAAATTTTTTTAATTCTCCAGTAAATACAAATATTTTTCCTGATAATAATAATTTTTTTGTTTCTAATTTTTTTTCTGATTTTGTATTTATTCCATAATCTTTAAATTTTTGAATAAGATTTTTTATTTCTTCTTTACTAAAAAATTCAACTAAAGAAAAAATAATAGATTCTCCTAATCCTTTTATTTTTTCAAATTCTTGTTTAGAAGTATTTGATATTTCATCAATTGAAGAAAAATTAGAAGTTAAAATATGAGCAATATGAATTCCAACATATTGAATTCCTAATCCAAAAATAAATTGTTCTAATGAATTATTTTTGCTTTTATTTATAGCATCAATTAATTTTTGCGCTGATTTTTCTTCCATTCTTTCTAAACAAATAAGTTCATCTTTTTTTAATGTATAAATATCTGCTAAATCTTTTATTTTATTATTTTTTACAAGTTGATAAATAATTGCTTGTCCTAAACCTCTTATATTCATTGCTTGACGAGAAGAAAAATGTTCTATTTTTCTTTGAATTTGAGATGAACAATTTATATTATCACATATTATAGCTACTTTTTTTTTCAATTGAAATTGTTTTACTTCCACATACTGGACATTTATCTGGAAATATAAATTCTTTTTCTTGTCCTGTTCTTTTTTCTTTTACTACTTCTACAATTTTAGGAATTACATCTCCAGCTTTTGCAATAATTACAGTATCTCCAATTTTTAGATCTTTTCTTTTAATTTCATTTTGATTATGTAAAGTAGCTCTACTAATTGTGGAACCATCTAATTCTACTGGTTCCAAAATTGCTACAGGTGTTAAAATGCCTGTTCTACCTACTTGAATAATAATATCTTTTAATTTTGTAGTAATTTGATGTTCAGTAAATTTAAAAGCAATTGCCCAACGAGGATTTTTAGTAGTATGACTTAAAATATTTTGTGCTTCAAAAGAATTAACTTTAATAACAATTCCATCTATTTGATATGGCAAACTATTTCTTTTCATTTCCCATTCTTGACAAAAAAATATTACCTCTTGAATATTTTTGCATAATTTATAATAAGGATTTATTTTAAAATTCATTTTTTTAAGAGAATCAAACATTTCTATTTGAGTTTTAAATATTTTTTCACTTATAAAACCAGATGAATGGATAAAAATATCTAAATGTCTTTTAGCAACCATAGAAGGATCAAGTAATTTTAAAGAACCACCAGCAGCATTACGAGGATTAGCAAATAATTCTTGATTTTTCATTCCTTTTTCTTCATTTATTTTATAAAAAACATCTTTAGAAAGATAAACTTCTCCTCTTACTTCTAAAATTTTTGGAACATCAGAAAAAATTTTTAATGGAATAGATTTAATAGTTAAAAGATTGGAAAATACATCATTTCCTTTTTCTCCATCTCCTCTAGTTATTCCTTGAGTAAAAACACCATTTTCATAAATTAAACTTATAGCAATTCCGTCTATTTTTAATTCAGTTATATATTCTAATTCTTGTTCGGGAATTATTTTAAGAACACGGTTATGAAATTCTTTTATTTCGTTAATAGAATAAGTATTAGAAAGGCTTAACATTGGTAGACGATGGGAAATTATTTTAAATTGATTGATAACTTGTTCATTTACTTTTTGCGTTGGAGAAGTAGAAATAACAAATTGAGAAAATATTTTTTCACAATCCTCTAATTTTTTTATCAACATATCATATTTAAAATCTGAAATTATTGGTTTGTTTTCTACATAATACAAATAATTATGATATTCAATTTCTTTTTTTAATATTTCAATTTTTTTTTTAAGTTTTTCATCATTCACTTACATTCTCTTTTATTTTTTTAAAAAAACAACTTCTATTCCCTGTATGACAAGCAACATTTATTTGATTTACTTTAATTAATAAAGTATCATTATCGCAATCAAGATAAATTTCTTTTACTAATTGAAAATTTCCAGAAGTTTCTCCTTTAAGCCATAATTTTTGTCGTGAACGACTAAAAAAACATGTTTTACCACTTGATAAAGTTTTTTCAAATGATTCTTTATTCATATAAGCCATCATTAAAATTTCATTAGTTTTATAATCTTGAATAATAGCTGGAATTAATCCCTGTTCATTAAATTTTAATTGTTCCAAATTTATTTGTTCCAATTTAATAACCTTTCTTTAATATTTTTTTTATTTCTTTTATTGTTTTACTTATATTTGGTTGAGCGAAAATAGCAGAACCCATAACTAAAATATTTGCTTCTTGTTCTATTACTGAACAAATATTTTCTTTAAATATGCCTCCATCTACTTCTAATTCAATATTTTTATTAAATTGATTAATCAGATTTCTTGCTTTTTTTATTTTAGGAAAAACTGATTCTATAAATTTCTGCCCTCCAAATCCAGGATTAACACTCATTAATAAAAGTAAATCTAATTCTTTTAAATAAGGAATAGCTTTTTCTAAAGGAGTTAAAGGATTTAAAGCTAATCCAACTTTTTTTTGATATTTTTTTATTTTTTTAATAGTGGCACTAACATTTTCACAAGCTTCTATGTGAATGGTAATTAAATCAGCGCCAGAATCAACAAAATTTTCAATATATCTAATAGGTTCTGTTATCATTAAATGGACATCAAAAAATAATTTAGATATTTTTCGTATTGATTTTATTATTGGCTGCCCAAAAGAAATATTAGGGACAAAAAGACCATCCATAACATCTAAATGAAGCCAAGATAAATTTTCTTTTTCTACTAATTTTATATCTTTTTCAAGATTATTAAAATTAGCAGATAAAATAGAAGGTGCTATTATAATATTTTTCATGGAAATTTTTATATATTTTTTGATTTTAAAAGTCAATAGAAAATAATTTTTTATGAAA
>JBDRGX010000015.1:0-4744 GCA_043817485.1 bacterium | reverse complement strand
TTCTCATATTTGCAATTCACCAGCACCTCATCATATTATATATAAAGACATAACTCTATTCGTAGATATATTTTTAAAATGATCATCTATGAGACTGTGTCATAACTCTAAATCTAGACATCCATACCACAACATATTGTGATTTTGTGGAAACCTACCACTTTATGTTGTAAAACAATTGCCGTGAAATTGAATTACGACACAGTCTCATGAATTGCCCCTACTAACTTCTTTCATAAATTTTAATCCCTATATATCATCTACTTTCCATCTTCATAAATTTATTTTGTGATTAAACTAATTTTAAACTTTTTTTAAAATACACATTTTGTCATTATAAACAAAACGAAACAATCTTAAATTTTTATAAATAAGATTGCTTCGCTTGTAAAAAACTTTTGCAAAATTTAAAACTAAATCAACATATTTTCCTAAATTAATTTGTACAGAAGATTTTCCTTATTCATCCAATGTACAATAGTTTTCCATTTACAAAATTCCTGGAACTTTTTTTATTGCATAAGAAGAATTATTAGCATTTATTAATTCAGCAATTATATTATTAGTCATATTAGGGAATAATCCACAAAAACTTGGATCATTAAATTTAATGGTTGCCCAATCTACATTAGTATCAATAAATTGAATACATTTTTTTCCATCACAATATTTTACTTCATAGTATTTTATAGCATTACCAGATTTATCATACAAACAAGGCCATCCTTCTTGATCATAAATAGGAATAAATGCTTTTAATGAAGGAGCATTATCAAAATAGTTTCCTAAATTAATTTGTATAGGATATTTTCCTTTTTCATCCCATGTACAAGTTTTTCCATTTTGTTTTTCTGGATATCCTTCACGAACTGTAAATGTTATTCCATTAAAACAATCTCTTATATCTTTACATACTTTTTTTGTTAAATTTGCATCATTAAGATCTATTTCTTCTTTTTTTAAAATATCATCTTTTTGATCATCTTTTTCTGCTAAAATAAAATCTAAACCAGCTTCTATTTTTTGAGTAGAACTAATAAAAGATTGTTTTGCATTTAACATATTTATTTTGCCATTTAATCGTAATCCCATAAAATTATAATTAGGATCAACAAAAGGATTGTAATAATCAATTATATTTGCTGCTGTTTCATTATTTTTAGTGCTATTTATCATTTTTTCCATTTTAGCTCTATCAAAATCAAAATCAAAACTTACGCCAATATTTAAAATTCCTTTCATAATTCCCAAAATAGCATGAGCTGCATATACTTCACCTAAATCTAATTCTTTATATCTTTGATCTTCTGGAATACTTTTATCCATTTTTTTCAAATCAATGATATATACAAAATTAGGATAAGTTTCTATTTTGCTTAAATAATTATCAGCATTATTAAGTTTTGGTAACAATACTTTTTCAATCCAATTTTGAAAGTCAGAAATTTGCAAAGGATTTTCTTGTGCCATTTGAGCATATGTTCTTACTGCTATACTAGATAATACAATACTATTTGGAGATTTTTTAGTTGCTCCAAATAAATCATTACTTGTTTTAGGAAAATCTTGTAATCCAGTATCTTTAAAATTTTCATCTTGTTTCATTTTTTCAATCAATGCTTGAGTCTGTGGATCATCTATTACAAGCAAAAGATTTGTAACACTTTTACCTAAACATGCAGCTTATTATTTGGATCTTGTTGTAACGCTGTATCAAATTTTTTTTCAGATTCAGTTACATTTCCATTAGTTAAAAGCATTTCAAAACCTTCAGTTGTAGTTTTTACACTATTTTCTGAATCAATTTGAGTAATCGGACTAACAGGAGGATTTGTTTTTTTACTACATCCGAAACATACAATAAATAAAAATATTAATAACATATACCCTAATTTTTTATACATTTTTTTCCCTTTTTTTTATATAAATATTCATATGCTTAAATTAATTTAATTTTGCAAAAGTTTTTTTTAAATTATAAGAAAAGGGCTTTAATTTTAAAATTAAAGCCCTTTTTATTAAATGTTTAGAATTTATATGCTAAAGATACAGCTGTAGAAAAAGGTGTTGTTGTAACTCCATTTATAATATAAAGACCATTAGTAAATAATGCTTTATTCAAATTAACATCAATAAATAATTGACCAATAGTATAACCAATTCCAATAGTAGTATTTACTGTTTTTAAAGCAGCGGTTTTTGTAGTATTAACAGTAGTATCTAAACCTTTTACTTTTGTTTCGGTTTTTGTAGTATTAAATGTATAAACACTATTTATTCCAAATCTTGCTTTTAAATTTTTTACTAATTTAGATTCAACTCCAACTCTATTAACAATATTAAGATCTGTTTTGTTGGTTGTTATGTTAGTAGCATCATCTGTATACATACCACCATTTTCAATACCATTTAAACTAGTTATTTTTGTTGCAACAGAAGATATTCCTGGATTTAATACAACAGTTGTATTTTCATTAATTTGAGCAATAATTCCTGGAGCAATTTCCAATTTGGAAGTAATATTATCTATTTTTTCTTTATTTTTAATTTCATACTCTGCTTTATCTGCAACAAGAAAATTAGTATAAACTGATTTTTTACTTAAATCAGTAGTTTCAAAACTAACTGCTAACCCAATTTTTTTATTTGTATCATGAACTTTTAAACAACGAGCATTAATTTCTATTCCTTCATTGCCAGATTGATATTCTTTTTTTGTATTTAAAGCTTTTTCTCCTGATTGGGTTTCTGTTATTCCAGTATCTCTCATTTTTAATTTTAATCCAACTAAAATATTCTTTACATCATCAGAATATCCAAATCCAGTAATAAGTCCATAATTCAAAGTACCTTCTTTTGCAATTTGAGTAACTTTCGTACCTGTTTTATTTTCTAAATCTGTAACAGTATTTACTGCTAAATTAAAACCTAATCCTAATCTCACATTGTCATTTATAGATTTAGCAATACTTACAGAAGGTATTAAATTATTATCTAAACCTTTTACAGAAATACTTTGAATAAGACCAAAAAAAGGAGATTTTAAAGTTAATCTTGCTGCATCAGGAAGAGTTAAACTTATTCTATTAGGATTTATACCTAATTCAGAAACATATTTAGCTAAATCAGCACCATCTGGAAGAATAGGACAAGATCCTAATGTATTTTTTCGAGTTGTAGATGCTAAACATAAACTTGCACAAACAAATAAAATTACTGTACTCATTAATAAATTTTTCTTCATTATATTTTTTTTACCTCCGTAAAAATTTAAAAAAATTTCTTTAGACCATTTTTTGAAAATTCTTTTTTAAAAATTTTATTTTTTTATTTCTCCTTTCTTTTTTTAAAACTTCTGCAAAATTAATTTTTTTATTTTTATAAATATCTCGTTTCTATGGAACGAATTAATTTATTTATAATTTTGAATTAAAAATACAATATTCCACAATCCCCAAACTAAAATCCAAAATTTCAATATTCTTTTTTGGTAAGGGCAAACACCCGCATGTAAAGGCAATTCATGAATTGCCCCTACAAAATTATTTTTATTTAAGCATCAACATTTTTTTACAATTTTGTGTTTTGTTGTCAACAATTGTTTCATAAAAATACATTCCCGATGAAACTTCTTTTCCTAAATTATCTCTTCCATCCCAATATACTGAATTATTTGCATTACTGCTAATTACTTCTCTTACTACTTGTCCAAGAATATTATATATTTTTATTTTAATATTTTGTGATTTGTTATTTGATATTTCTATTGGGATATAACATTCTGGATTAAATGGATTTGGATAATTAGCTATATTTATTTTTGAATTATTTGTAGTTTTATCAATAGAAACATTTTGTTGATTTAACCATTCAATTCCATTCCAAAAAATTTGTTTTACTTGTGGAATTATTGGATCAAGAAAAATTGGATCTTGTGCAGGATCTCCTCCCTGAAAATAAACTGAAACTCCTTTATGATCAGGATTTACATGAGATATCAAAAGATAAAATAAACCATATCTAAGTAATACTTGTGTTCCAGATGCAAGATTTATATCTCCATAAGCTTCATTTAATGGTAATGAAAAAGGTATTTGTACATTTTTTAAAAGTGGATGATCTGGTACTTCACTATTAAATAAATCATTTGTACCTACTGTTCCTTCAATTTTCTGTCCATCTATAAGACCACACATTACTGGCATTTTTAATCTCATTGCTTCATGAACTCCAAATATTTTTAATTTTCCTTGTTTCCATAAATCTTCAATATGTGAAAGATCTCCAACTTGTCCATTAGTATCATTATAAGCTTGAAACATTAAAACACTGTATTTTGCCAAATTTGCAGTTTGTAAAGCAGCATTATCTTCATGTGCCCAATCAACTTGAAATCGTCCTTGGGGATCTGAATTTACCATTTTAGCTATTGCTTCTGCCATCATTCCTGGAACATCTTTATACTTATTATTAAGAGTTCTTCCTTCATCTGCTGTCCAGCATAATACTTTAATAGGAGCTGCATTACTTATTCCTAAAATTAAACAACAAAATAAAAATATTCCTAAAATTCTTTTTATCATTTTAATTCCTCCTTAAAATGTTTCGTATTGTCAAAAGTATTTTGACAATACGCTTTAAAATGCTTATTATTAGCAATTATTAAGATTTTATTTGCTTCTCCCCCCTTTTTTATACTATAAATAAAAAAAAATAAAAAAAAAGGAGATGCAAATCAATGAAT
>JBDRGX010000014.1:0-4596 GCA_043817485.1 bacterium | reverse complement strand
GATTGGTATGTTTAAAAAAAATAAAAAAATTGACTTTTAAGTATTTTTATTTATATATTTAAAAATTAAATATTTTCAATAAAAAAGGTAATTTTAAAATGGAAGTTTTAACATTTATTATGGCTGGTGGACGAGGAAAACGGTTATATCCTTTAACTCGTGATAGAGCAAAACCAGCAGTTCCTTTTGGTGGTATTTATCGAATTATAGATTTTACTTTATCTAATTGTGTTAATTCTAATTTGCGACAAATATTTGTATTAACTCAATATAAATCTATTTCTTTATTTCAACATTTAAAAATGGCTTGGAATTATTTTTCTCGTGAATTTAATGAATTTATTGATTTAATTCCAGCTCATCAAACAGAAAAAGAAGAAAAATGGTATCAAGGAACAGCTGATGCAATTTATCAAAACATAGAACTTATTTCTCTTTTTAATCCTGCTTATATTCTTGTTTTATCTGGAGATCATATATACAAAATGGATTATCGTCGTATGCTTAAATTTCATAAAGAAAAAAACGCAGATGTAACTATTGGTATTATTGAAATGCCTAAAGAAAAATCTCATGAATTTGGAATTCTTGAAATAAATGAAAAAGATGAAGTAATTGGATTTGAAGAAAAACCAAAAAATCCAAAAACTATTTTAAATAAAGAAGATAAATGTTATATTTCTATGGGAGTTTATATTTTTAAAACAGATGCACTTTTAGAAAAGCTTAAAGAAGATGCGACAAACATAGAAACTAGTCATGATTTTGGAAAAAATATTATTCCTAATATGGTATCAACAAATAAAGTTTTTGCATTTCCTTTTATTGATGAAAATAAAAAAGAAATTCAATATTGGAGAGATATAGGGACACTTTCTGCTTATTGGGAAGCAAATATGGATCTTGTAAATGTTGATCCAGTTCTTAATTTATATGACAATGAATGGCCAATATATACATATCATAGTCAATTACCACCATCAAAAACAGTATTTGGAGAAACAGGAAATAGTCGTGTTGGAATGGCTTTAAATTCATTAGTTTCATCTGGTTGTATTATTAGTGGTGGTACTGTTCAAAAAAGTATTCTTTCTCCAAATGTAAAAATAAATAGTTATTGTGATATTGAAGAATCTATAATTATGGATGGAGCAGAAATTGGTAGATATTCTAAAATAAAAAAAACAATAATAGATAAAAATGTATATATTCCACCATATTCGGTAATTGGACATAATTTAGAAGAAGATAAAAAACGGTTTTTTGTTTCAAAAGAAGGAATAGTAGTTATTCCTAAAATACAAAAAAAAGAAAATATAATGGAGGAAAATATAATATGAAAATACTTTTTATTGCATCAGAAATGATTCCTTATGCTAAAACTGGTGGATTAGCAGATGTTATTGGTTCTTTGCCTCAAGAATTATTTGGATTAGGAAATGATGTAAGAGTTATTATGCCTAAATATGAAATAATTGATGATAAAAAAATTCCTTTAAAATTAGAAATAAAAAATTTAGAAATTTCATTAAATAAAAATACAAAAAAAATAGATGTATTTTCTTTTAAAGATAAAAAAGGTGTTATTATTTATTTTATTGCTTGTGATGAATTTTACAAAAGATCTGAATTATATGGCACAAAACAAGGAGATTATAAAGATAATGATATTCGCTTTATATTGTTTAATAAAGCCGTAATGGAAGTAATTCAAAAAATAAATTTTTCTCCAGATATTTATCATTCACATGATTGGCAATCATCTTTAATTCCAGTTTATTTAAAAACAATATATGCCAATAATCCTTTTTTTGCAAATAAAAAAAGTGTTTTTACTATTCATAATTTAGCATATCAAGGACTTTTTGAAAAAGAAAGTTTTAATAATACAGGATTAGAATGGGAACTTTTTACTTTTGATAAATTAGAATATTGGAACAAATTTAATTTTTTAAAAAGTGGCATTATTTATGCTGATTGGATTACAACTGTAAGTTCTCGTTATGCAAAGGAATTTCAAACTAAAGAATTTGGTTGTGGATTAGAAGAAGTTTTAAGTTATAGACAAAATAAAATTTCTGGAATAATAAATGGCTTAGATTATGAATATTGGGATGCAGAAAAAGATACAGATATTATTCAAAATTATAATGTTAAAACAATAAATAAAAAATTAAAAAATAAACTTATTCTTCAACAAGAAAATAATTTAAAAGTTGATAAAGATATTTTTCTTATTGGAATGATTACTCGATTAGCAGATCAAAAAGGACTTGATATTATTTCTCCAATAATAGAAAAAATTATAGAAGAAGGTATGCAATTTGTTCTTTTAGGAACTGGTGAAGAAAAATATCATACCTTGTTTGAAAAATTATCACAAAAATATAAATCTTGCATTGGAGTTCATCTTTGTTTTGATGCTAAAATGTCAAAAAAAATATATGCTGGAGTAGATGCTTTTCTTATGCCTTCTTATTATGAACCTTGTGGTTTAGGACAACTTATTAGTTTAAGATATGGAACTGTTCCTATTGTTAGAGAAACAGGCGGTTTAGCAGATACTATAAATGAAAAAAATGGTTTTATTTTTGAAGAATATTCTTCTGGTGCATTGTTAGAAACTATTAAAAATGCTCATAATGTATTTAAACAAAATAAGAAAAAATGGTTAGAAATTGTAAAAAATGGGATGAAACAAGATTTTTCTTGGAAAAAATCTGCAAAAGAATATGAAAAATTATATGCAAAATTGTTATATTTTTGAAATTTTTTTTAGTAATTTGCAATTAAAAGTTTATAAATAATTTTGATAGTAATTGGAAATAAAAAAAACTTGTATAAAGATGTTTTTTATCGTCAAGAAAAAAGTTATTGTAGATTTTTGCCCATAAACTTTGTTGAAATTTTTCACATTGAACCGACGATTTAAATCGTCGGTTCAATGTTTGCAAAAAAATTAGATTTGTAACTTGGAATAATTTTTTGTAATTTAATTGCAATTTGATTAAAAGAAGGATTTGATTGAATTAATTGTTGTAATTCAATTAAATCCTTTTCTATATCATTAGAAAAATGGATAGGTTTTAGTATTTTAATATTAGGATGAGAACAAGGTAAAATTTTTTCTTCTTGTTCAAATAATTTTTCAGAAAGTTTTTCGCCTGGTCGTAAGCCAATAAATTTAATTTGAAATTTTTCTAAATTATAACCAGATAATTTTATCATTTCTTTACATAAATCAATAATTTTAATCGGCTTTCCCATATCTAAAATAAATATTTCTTTTTTTTGTCCTAATGTAGCAGATTGTAATATAAGTTGAACAGATTCAGAAATAGTCATAAAATATCTTTCCATCTCAGGATGAGTAATAGTTATAGGTCCTCCTTTTTCTATTTGTTTTTGAAAAAGGGGAATCACACTTCCTTTACTATTTAAAACATTTCCAAATCTAACTGTTAAATATTTAGTATTACTTTTTTGGGATAAATTTTGTATATAAATTTCTGCAATTCTTTTAGTAGCACCCATAATACTTGTAGGATTAACAGCTTTATCTGTAGAAATCATTGTAAAACAATTTATGCCAAATTCATTTGTTAAATCAGCTATAATTTTAGTTCCAAAAATATTATTTTCAATTGTTTCTATAAAATTTTTTTCTGATAAAGGAACATGTTTATATGCTGCTGTATGAAATATTATATCTGGTTTTGAATGTTCAAAAATTGTTTTGAGTTTGTTTTTATGAGTAATATCGCAAAGATAAGAAAAATATTTACAAGAAGATTTTATATTTTCTAATTCACATTCAATTTCATAAAGATAATTTTCTGTTTTATCTACTAAAGTTAAAGATTTTGCGTTGTAATTAGAATAAATTTGTTTACAGAGTTCAGAGCCAATAGAACCTCCAGCACCAGTAACTAAAACTTTTTTTCCTTTTAAAAAATTACTAATAGATAAAAAATCAAGATTTATAGATTCTCTTTCTAAAATATCTAAAATTTCAATATTTCTTACTTCAGAAAGATGAATTATTTTATTACTTAATAAATCTTTAACACAAGGAATAATTTTATAATTAATTTTTGCTTTTTTACAAAATTCTATAATAGTTTTTATTTCTGGGACTGGTATTTTAGAAGAAATAAAAATTTCTTTTACATTTTGTATTGCAACAATATCTGGAATATCATTCCAAGTGCCTAAAACTTTTATTCCTTCAATTACTTTTCCTATTTTTCGAGTATCTTCATCAATAAAGCCGATTGGATTATAAATAATATTTGAAAATTGATTAAAATTTTGTAATAATTGTTTTGCTTTTTCATCTATCCCAGCAATTAAAATATTTTGACAATTGGGCTTTGAAAATTTTTTGCTATATATAAATCTTGCAATTAATCGTATTCCAAGTAAAAATAAAAAAAGAATTATTGTATTGAAAAATAATACTGATTTTGAAAAAAAATATGAATTTGAAAAATACATTAATAATATAATAATTATAAAACTTATAATTATACTTTTTAATACACAAATAAAATTTTTTATATATTTCCAAATATTTTGATACATTTTACAATAAAC
>JBDRGX010000013.1:0-3318 GCA_043817485.1 bacterium | reverse complement strand
TTTCAAAATTAAATTTAGTTGTAGCATTAATTATTTCTTTCATAAACATAGGATGAACATGAATCAAAGTAGCTACTTTCTTTTCTTCAATTCCATTTTTAAAATAATTTTGTGCTCGCCAAATCTTTCTTAATTGTTGAGTTAAAAAAAATAAAATTTTTAAAGGTTCTTCTGTTTTACTTAATTTTTCTAAAATTAAAATTGCTTTCTTTTTTTGTTTATTAGCAATTGCAGAACACAATTCAAAAATGGTATTTATTTTAATATCAGATGTTACATCTTCTACATCTTTTAAATTTATTTTTGTATTTTCTCCTACATAAAGAATTAATTTTTCTATTTCATTAACTAATTTTTGTAGATTATTTCCTACTCTTTCTATAAGTAAATTAGACGCTACTGGAGTAATTTGTTTTCCTTTGCTTTGAACCAAATTACTAATCCAAAAAGGTAATTGTTGAGGAAACGGAGAATAAAATTCTACTACTGTTTTCAAAGAACTAATACTTTTATAAAAAACATTAAATTTATCTCTTTCTTCTTCAATGAAAATCAAACAAGTAAAATCTACTGGGTTTTTAATATAATCAAGTAAATTTTGTATATCAATTTTGTTTTTTATTTTTTGAAAATTTTTTACAAGAATAAGTTTTTTATTTAAAAAAAAAAGGATAACTTTTGGCATCATTTATAATTTCTTCAGCAGTATTTTCTTTGCCATCAAAAATATGAAAATTAAAATTTTTAAATTGAGGATCAATAAAAATTTTATAAATTAAATCAATAGCTTGATTTCTTAGATAAGAATCTTCCCCAAAAAATAAATAAACTGGTGCAATATTTTTTTGTTGTATATTTTGTTTAAATAATTGATAATTCATTTTTAATGAATCTCCTCCGCCATAAATGGCAAAGTATCTTCTCTACAAGGAAAATATATTATTATTGTGCCAATTCATACCCGTCTCATAAACGGGGTATTCTTGGCACTTACAGATAAACCATAAATTTTAAAGAATGTAATTCTTTATCAAAATAATATTTAATAAAATAATTTAAAATTTTTCTATATTCATCAAAAAAAATTTTATTAAATTTCATACAAAGTAATTTTTCTAAATCAAAATTTAAAAACATTTTCATCATTTTAATTGTAGTAAGTTTAACCATATAAGAATCTGAATATAATAAACTACACTTATTACACAAAATTCCACCACATTTAATATTAAAAAATATTTGTTGAGTAGATTCTAAACTATTACATTTTACACATTTATCTATTTTGGGACAATACCCTAAAATAGATAAAGCATGTAATTCAAAAAAACCAATAATATTTTCTATAGCATCTACTTTTTTTATTTTTTCAAAAATATTTAAAATTAAATTAAAAAGGTTATTATTTTTTTGTTTTTCTGCTGTTAATTCTTTGATAAATTCTGCAAGATATGAAAGATAAATAAATTTATTATTCATATCATTATTTATAGTTTCATAAAATGAATTTTTAATTTCCCATTGAGAAAGAGTATATAAAGTTGTATGTTCTTTTCCATAAAGAAATATTTTATCATAAGATAATAAATCCAAACCAGGACCATATCTTTTTTTACTTTTTCTTATTCCTTTAGCAATAGCACTTATTTTTCCAAAATCTTCTGTGAAAAAAGTAACAATTTTATCTGTTTCTCCAAAATTTTTAGATTGAAGCACAAAACCAAAAGTTTCATAAATAGCCAATTAAATTCTCCGATTTTAAATGAATTTTTTATATTTTGAAAATAATATTTTGTCAATATTTTTTCTTGACATAAACCTTATATTATTATAGCCATTATCACTAATAACTAAAAAAACATAAATTACTATTTTTCTTTTAAAAAAATTGACAAAAATAAAAAAGATGGTAATTTTATTTTTTTAATATACTTAAAATATGGAGGAATCATGCCTACTTATGTTTATCAATGTAAAAAATGTAATTTAGAATTTGAAAAAATTCAAAGTATTGCAGCATTACCTTTAGAAAAATGTCATGAATGTCAAGGTGATATACAAAGAATTATCAGTGGTGGTAGTGGTTTTATTTTCAAAGGATCTGGTTTTTATATTACAGATTATAGAAGTGAAAATTATAAAAAATCAATACAAAAAGAACAATCTCAAAAAAAGGAGAGTAAATAATGCTAAATACAATTTCTCGAAAAATAATTGCTCGTACTGGTAATGAAATAATGGCAGAAGCAATGCGACAAATAAATCCAGATGTAGTTGCTGCGTATCCTATTACACCAGCAACAGAAATTGTACAAATATTTTCAAGTTTTGTATCTAATGGACAAGTAGATACAGAATTTATTGCTGTAGAATCTGAACATTCTGCAATGTCAGCTTGTATTGGTGCTTCTAGTGCTGGAGCAAGAGTTATGACTTCTACATCTTCACAGGGTTTGGCATTAATGTATGAAATGCTTTATATTGCTGCTGGATTAAGGCTTCCTATAATTTTGGCAGAAGTAAATAGAACTTTAAGTGCTCCACTTAATATTCATTGTGATCATTCTGATACAATGGGTGCTCGTGATAGTGGATGGATTCAAATATTTTCAGAAAATGCTCAAGAAGCTTATGAACAACTTATTCAATCTGTAAAAATAGCTGAAAATGCTCTTTTGCCAATAATGGTAACTACTGATGGTTTTATTATAAGTCATGGAATGGAAAGAGTAGAAATATTAGAAGACAAAGAAGTAAAAGATTTTATTGGAGAATATAAACCTATTCATTCTCTTTTAAATATTGATAAACCATTTACTTCTGGACCTGTTGCTTTTACTAATTCTTATTTTGAACACAAAAGATCTCAAGTAGAAGCAATAAAACAATCTAAAACAATTATTAAACAAGTGCAAAAACAATTTAATGAACAATTTGGAACTAATTATGATATTTTTGAAAAATATTGTTTAGATGATGCTGAAATAGCAATAGTTGTTTTAGGATCAACTGCTGGAACAACTAAAGTAGTTATAGATGAATTAAGAAAAAAAGGAATAAAAGCTGGGATGTTAAAAATAAGAGTTTTTAGACCATTTTACTATGAAGAAATAAAAGATACACTTTCTTCTTTAAAAGCAATAGCAGTATTAGATCGTTCTGATAGTGGAAATGCTTTTGTAGGTCCTTTATGTGCAGAAATAAAAGCAAGTCTTTATGAAAGTGACAAAAAACCACTAATTATAAATTACATTTATGGATTAGGTGGAAGAGATGTAACTATTGCTCAAATTAAAAGTGTATTTGAAAATCTTGAAC
>JBDRGX010000012.1:0-4087 GCA_043817485.1 bacterium | reverse complement strand
CGTCTACGACGATGGCCTCATCTACATATTGCCTGGTTTTGAGTACAATAGTACCAATATATTGCTCCTCATTGAAGCCCTGCATTTTTTTAAATCGAGCTAAAACATCTGCTTGAGAATAATTTCTAACATGTCCCATATGAATTCTACCAGAAGAATAAGGAAACATTGCTAAAACATAATATTTTTGCTTATTATTTATTTCTATTTCAAATATTTTTTCTTCTTTCCAAAAATTTTGCCACTTTTTTTCAATAGTTTCAAAAGAATAACTCATTATCTTGCTCCTATTATTTATTTTTTTTAAAAACAAAAATTATAAATATTTCATTACAATGAAAAATAATACATCCTCAATTTTTATATTTTTTATAAATCTATTATTTTCCCTGAATTAAGAATATTATTTGGATCAAATATTTTTTTTATTTCTTTCATAAAATTTATTTGTATTTCATCTAAAAAAATAGGTAAATATTTTTTTTTAATAAGTCCAATGCCATGTTCTCCAGAAAGCATTCCACCTCTTTTTTTAGCATCTAAAAATAAAATTTCTTTTATAGTTTCACATTTATTTTTCCAATTTTTTATTTCAATCCATTTTCCATTAATAAATTTTGATTTCATTAAATGCGTATGAACATTTCCATCTGCTGCGTGTCCATAAGTAGGAAGCCATACATCTAATTCTTTTTCTATTTGATGAACCTTTTTTAAATGTTCTGAAATTTCTGCTAAAGGTAAAGAAATATCTAATGTTTCTACTAAATATGGTTTTAATAATTCATAAAGAGATTTTCTAATTTCTAAAATTTCATCTTGTTTTTTTTTATTTTCAATAATAAAAACATCTATTGCTTCTTTGCTAAAACAAATATGAGAAATTTTTTCAGATATTTCAAGTAAATTTTCTTGATTTGTTCCATCTAATATAATAACTAAATCAGCTTCTCCATCTTTAGTTGGCCAATGTTTATTTTGTAAAGTTCTTGCTATTTCCAAAACATCTTTTTCAATAAATTCTATGGATAAAGGTAAAAAACCAGATTTAATAATTTCTGGAACTGTTTCAATTGCTTTTTGTAAATTATGATAAGGAATTATTAAAGTTAAACTTGCAGAAGAACAGGGGAGAAGATTAATAATAGCTTTTGTAATAATACCTAAAGTTCCTTCAGCCCCAATTAAAAGATGCAAAAGATTATATCCTGTGCTATTTTTAATTATTTTTCCACCTAAAATACTAATTTCTCCATTAGCCCAAACTACTTCTAATCCTTTAACAAAATTTCTTATAGTTCCATATTTTACAGCTTTGGTACCACCTGCATTAGTAGATATCATTCCACCAATAGTAGCATTTTGATCTCCAGGTTGTGGTGGAAAAAAAAATTTTGATGTTTTTACAATTTCTTGAATATCTTTTAATCTTACACCAGCTTCTGCTTCAAGCATTACATTTTTTTCATCAAGTTTAAATTTTGTCATATTCTCTAAAGAAAGCAAAATGCTATTAAAATTTGGAATACACCCACAACATAATCCTGTACCAGCACCTCTTACAGTTATTGAAATTTTTTTTTGATTGGCTAATTTTAAAATTTTTGAAACTTGTTCTGTTTTAAAAGGTTTTATTACTATTTCAGGAAAAACATCATAATTTCTTAAAGAAAATTCATCATGAGAATAATTTATCATTTTTTCTTTTTCTGAAATTACATTTTCTTTGCCAACAATATCTTTTAGTTCTGTAATTATTTTAGATAATAGCATTTTAAACCTTTACATATTTTTAATTATTTCATCTCCAAATTCAGAACATTTAAGTAATTTAGCATTTGACATTAAACGATGAAAATCATAAGTTACAGTTTTGTTAGCTATAGTATTATTTATTCCTTTAATAATTAAATTTGCTACTTCAGTCCAACCTAAATATCTAAACATCATTTCACCTGATAAAATTATAGAACTTGGATTAACTATATCTTGATTAGCATATTTAGGAGCTGTTCCATGAGTAGCTTCAAATAAAGCATGCCCAGTTTCAAAATTGATATTACCACCTGGAGCAATTCCAATACCACCAACTTGTGCTGCAATAGCATCTGAAATATAATCTCCATTCAAATTCATTGTAGCAATAACATCAAATTCTTCTGGTCTTGTTAAAACTTGTTGTAAAAATATATCTGCAATAGTATCTTTAATTAAAATTTTATCTTTTGGAACATTTCCTTGACATTCTTCCCAAGAAATAACTTTATCTGAAAATTCTTTTTTTGCTAATTCATATCCCCATTGTTTAAAAGCACCTTCTGTGAATTTCATAATATTGCCTTTATGCACAAAAGTAACGCTCTTTCTATGATTTTTAATAGCATATTTTATTGCTGCCCGTACTAATCTTTCACTACCACTTTTACTAATTGGTTTTATTCCTATTCCTGAATCTTCTTTAATTTTCCAACCAAATTCTTGATGACAAAATTCAATAAATTTTTTAGTTTTTTCTGTAGAATTTTCTAATTCCATACCTGCATAAACATCTTCTGTATTTTCTCTAAAAATAACCATATTCACTTTTTCTGGATGAATTACTGGACTTGGAACTCCAAAAAACCAACATACGGGTCTTAAACAAACATAAAGATCTAATTTTTGTCTTAAAGTTACATTTAAACTACGATAACCACCACCTATTGGTGTTGTTAAAGGACATTTTATCCCTACTAAATAATCTTGAAAAGCAGTTAATGTTTCTTTTGGAAGCCAAGAATTAGTTAATTTATGAGCTTTTTCTCCAGCAAGAACTTCTTTCCATTTTACTTTTTTTTTGCCTTGATAAGCTTTTTCAATAGCTGCATCAAAAACTCTAACAGCTGATTTCCAAATATCTGGACCAATTCCATCTCCTTCTATGAAAGGAATAATGAGATTATTAGGAACAAATAAACCTTCTTTGCTAATTTTAATTTTTTCTTCCAAAATTATATTCTCCTTTTTTTAACATATTTTATAAATACTTAGAATTGAAAATCTGCAGATTACAATAAATAAAACAAACAATGTCAATCATTAAATTCTCAATTTGTCAAGTTTTAACTAAAAACATGTAATTTTGTTATTTGTAAAAAGGAGTATTGTTTTTGTTTGTTTGTTTTTCTACATATTTATATTTTTTTAATTTTAAAATAAGTAAAAAAGGATGGATAATATAAAAAAATATATAAAGTTTTGGAGATGAAATATTATATCTAAATTTTAATTCTTCGCAAGAAGGAAAAACTTTTTTTGAAAAATATTTGAAAAATTGTTTTAAATTATCTATCATTATAAAACGAATAATAATAAATTGAATTATAGCATTTTTTAGAAAATTTTTATGAAAAAAAGGTGATTGAGAAATTTGCGAACAAATAAAGGACTTAATGAAAATTTTTTTATAATAAAATGGAGAAAATTTTTGTAAAGTTTCAAAAGATATAGGTGCATCAAAATATTTTTTTGCAGTTAAAAACCCAAAATAAGTAATAGTTTTTAATTTTGATTTTTTTGCTAATAACAAAACTTTTTCCCAATTTATTTTATCTTTTCCAAAATTTAATATTTCAGATAAATCACACAAAAAACAAATGTAAGAATAATTATGTTGATAAAGATGTAAATCAGCATAAAGAATAGCATCTTCCAATGAAAAAACAGAAATAGAAACAGAATTATTTTTTAAAGAAATTTTATTTTTCCATATTTCTTCTAAATCTATTTTAAAAGGTTCGTTTTTTTTTACAATGTTCCAATGAATTTCTAAAAGAATTTTTTGTCCATTTTCTAATTCTTTTGTAAAATGAAAATGTTTATGATAAGAGCGATAAAAATTTTCTGTGGAATAACCACTTATTTTAAATCCAAAATCTAAAAGATTTTTTTTTATTTTTTCTAAATCTTTTTCTTGAACTAATAAATCAATATCTCCAATACATCTAAGTCCAATATTTCCATATATAAATTCTGTTAAAGGAATGCCTTTAAGAACAATTATTTCTATATTATTATTTAATTTTAATATTTTTTCTAATTCTTTTTG
>JBDRGX010000011.1:0-8879 GCA_043817485.1 bacterium | reverse complement strand
TCTTTTAAACCAAATATTGCTTGTATTCTTAATATCAATCGCAATCATTTAGATAGACACAAAAATATGAAAGAATACATTGATTCAAAATCTAAAATATTTAAAAATCAAACTATTAATCAAAGTTTAATTTTAAATATTAATGACACTTATTCAAAAAAATTCATCCAAAAAACAAATTCAAAAATATATTATTTTGGTAATAAAAAAAATGAAAAAACAAATGCTTATTTAGAAAAAGATAATTTATATGTAGAAATAAATGATAAAAAAGAAAAAATATGTGAAATAAAAAATATTAAACTTATTGGAAAACATAATTTAGAAAATATACTTTCTGTTTGTATTATGTCTAAATTATTAAATGTAAAAAATAAATATATAAAAGAAGTTTTAAATGAATTTAAAGGATTGCCTCATAGATTAGAATTAGTTTCATGTTATAAAAATATTTTTTTTATTAATGATTCCAAAGCAACTACTGTAGATGCTGTTAAAAAAGCAATTAGAAGTTTTAATCAGCCAATTATTTTAATTATGGGTGGAATAAATAAAGGTGGAAATTTTTCTTTATTGAAACCAGAAATGAAAAAAGTCAAAAAGTGCATTTTAATTGGCAAATCTAAAAACCAAATAAAAAAAATGATAGAAAATTTTGTTTCTTGTAAAGAAGCAATATCTTTAAAAGAAGCTGTTAAAATTGCATGGTTAAATGCTAAACCTAATGATTGTGTATTACTCTCTCCTGGATGTAGTAGTTTTGATATGTTTCAAAATTTTGAAGAAAGAGGAAATGTATTTAAAAAATTAGTTACAAACTTAAAATAAAATATAGTATTTTCTTAGTGTTTTGGTAAAAAAAAATTAACCACGAAGGCACAAAAAAACAAAAAAAAAATTAAAAAAATTATAAATAATATTTTTAATTTTCGACTTTATTTTAAAGGAATTAAATTGAAAAAAATAGATTCTTTGTTATTGATTATAACTATTGTTTTAGTAAGTATTGGTATTATTTTTATTTTTAGTGCAAGTTCTGTAATGGCACAAAAAAATTTTCAATCATCTATTTTCTTTTTAAAAAAACAATTATTAGTAGCTATATTAGGAATTATTCTTTTATGGATAATTGCTAAAAAAGATCTTTCTTTTTTAAAAAATATCAGTCCAATAATACTTTTTATCTCTTTTGTTTTTTTGATAATAGCATTTATCCCAGGAATAGGAATAAAAGGTCGTTGGATTAAATTAGGTTTTTTCATATTTCAACCTTCTGAATTAGCTAAACTTTCTTTAATTTTATTTATTTCTCAATCATTAGCTAATAAAAAAAATATAGAAAAAAATGGCTTTAAAGAATTTATTCCTTATTTAATTATTTTAGGAACAATATGTGGGCTTATATTATTAGGATCTGATTTTGGAACAACTCTTGTTGTAGGTTTAAGTATTTTTTCCATATTTTTTGTTGCCAAAATTAAAATAAAATATCTTCTTTCTGTTGCTTTAATATCAGCTCCTTTTTTATTTATGGCTGTTTATAAAGTTAGTTATCGATGTGAAAGAATAATTTCTTTTTTAAATCCATGGAAAGATCCTTTAAAATCTGGTTATCAACTAATTCAATCTTTTTATGCTTTTGGTTCTGGAGGTTTAATAGGAAAAGGAATAGGAAATAGTAGCCAAAAATTGTTTTTTTTACCTGCTGCTCATACAGATTTTATTTTTTCTATTATCGGGGAAGAATTAGGTTTTATAGGAACTATATTAATTATTAGTTTATTTATTCTTTTTATTTATAGAGGAATTAAAATTGCTATAAAATCTTCTGATTTATTTGCTATCTTTTTTTCAATTGGATTTACAGGAATGATTGCTTTACAAGTAATCATTAATATTTGTACATCTTTAGGTATTTTTCCCACAAAAGGAATTCCTTTGCCTTTTGTAAGTTATGGATGTAGTTCTTTATTGATGAATTTAATTGGTGTAGGGATATTACTTAATTTTTCTCGACAAATCAAAACAAATAAATTTTAGTATAATATTTTATATTTTAAAATTCTATTATTTAAAGTATCAGATATATAAAGAAAATTATTTGAAATAAATATATCTTTGGGCAGTTTTAAACTTTGACCTAATTCTTCTTGAGCAAATACATTAATAAAATTACCTTCTTTGTCAAATACTTGTAATCTACTATTTCCAGAATCAAGTACATAAATATTTTCATATTTATCTATAGATAAACTTGTAGGGTCATTAAATTCTTTTTCTTTTTTTCCAAAATTTCCCCAACATAAAATAAAATTTCCATACATATCAAATTTTTTTATTTGAGAATTACCTTTATCTACTATATAAATATTTTCTTGATTATCAATTACAATTCCTTGAGGAAATCTAAATTTTTCTTGTGTCCAACCAAAATTTCCAAACTGTATTTTTCCTTCCCCAAAAGTATTTATTTTAAATATTTTATGATTAGAAATATCTGTAATAAATATTTCATTAAAGTGATTTATACAAATATATTCTATTTCTTTAAATTTAATTATTTCTTTATTAAAAGATATTTCTTTAATTTCAGCAATGAAATTTCCTCTTGTATCATACTTTACTATTCGATTATTTCCTTTATCAACTACATAGATATAAAAATTTATTTCAATAATTAAATCCATAGGAGAATAAAGATCCATTTGTCCAAATTCTTCTAAAAAATCCCCTTCTTCTGAAAATTTTACTATTCGATTTTTTTTATCTGTAACATAAATTATATTTTGCAAATCTAAACTTATTCCTTGAGGTTCATAAAGTATATCTTTGCCTATTTCTTGAATAAATACTAATCCTAATGGTTTTATTTTTTGTTCTAAATTCTTTGTAGAAATTGTTACACATGAAAGAAAAAAAGGAATTAAAAAAATAATATACTTCAAAAAAACCTCCAAATTTAATTATAGCATTTTCATGTAATGATTACAATTTGTATTGAAAAATTAAAAAAAGAGTATCAAAAAAATATAAAAAAAACACCCCGTCTGCTAACGCAGACACCCTTCTATCAGAGGCGAATTATTTCCCTTCCTTACTTCTTTTTTCCTTTGTGCCTTCTTTTCTTTCTTTCATAATTCACATTGGCTTTGTTGCATAAATAAATTTTAAACAATATTTTCCTTTAATTTCTAATAATTATACTGCAACCATATAAGAATCTGGTCTGCCTATTTTAAAAAATTCATTTAACAACATGCACTTTATTTTAATCTCTATTTTTTGATTGTCTAATTTATACGCTAAAGGTTTATCTCCAAATGTTTTCTCATACCTGTACATTGTTGTTTCCACCAATGAGCGTTTACTAAATCTACTTTTTTTCTTCCATGCTTCAATTCCTATTTGCTCTATTTTTTTTATATCTTTTCCCTAACAGCCTTTCGCCTATCTACCTTCAGCCTTCTTCTTTTCTACTTCAACATCAGCATTTTTTTACAACTCTGTGCTTTGTTGTCAACAATTATTTCATAAAAATACATTCCTGAGCTAAGTTCTTTGCCTAAATTATCTCTTCCATCCCAATATACTGAATTATTTGCATTATTGGCAATTATTTCTCTGATTACTTGTCCAAGTATATTGTAAATTCTTAATTTTAAATTTTGAATTTTAAATTCTGAATTTTCTAAAGGAATATAACATTCTGGATTAAATGGATTTGGGTAATTTAATATTGGCTTTACAACTTTTTCTATTCGATTTTCTGTTTTGGTTTTTGGAGATAATTTAATTACTTTTGCTCCCTCTATTTTATAAACTTTTATTTTATTTTTATCTACTATATACATTTTCTCTTTTTGTAAATCCATTCCTTTTATCTCTTCTCCTGATTCTATCGTCATTTCCATATCTCCAAATTCATTATAGCAATATACCTCATTTGTCTTAACTACATATATTCTGCCCTGTTCATCAACTCGTATCTTTTCTATATTCTCTATATTTATTTCTTTTAACAAATTGAATTCTTTATCATATATTAAAATTCCTTTTTCTGTGCCTACATATAATTTTTCTTTATAACAATATATATCTTTTCCTTTAATCCCTTGTATAACTTTCTGTTCTCCAATTTCATTTACAATAACAATTTCATTTTCCTTTAAGACTATCAATTTGTTATCCAATATTCCTATTTCTTTTGCTCCAATACAATTATATTTTCTAAGATAATTTCCTTCTTTATCAAGCACTTCTATTGCAAGATCTTTTATAAGGAATATTTCTTCTTTATCTATTTTTATTTTTCTAATATTTTCTTTTTTAATTTCTTTGTCTATTTCCAATTTACCATTATGTTTTTTTATCCCTTGCGTATCTAATAAATATACATTGCCATTATCACTGGATATATCGATTACTTCAGTATAATCTCCTTGTTTTTCTTGTTCTATTTCTAAATTTCCAATTACTATTTGCCTATATTCACTTTTTTCTCTATTGCTTAATTTGATTGTATATATTCCAGATAATCCATTTGTATCTATTTTCCCTAAAAGATTTCGTAATACTTTTTGCTCATTTCGTGTTATCAATTTCCAATCATTCGGATTTTCACCTTGGCCATATTCAAGAGTATACGGAGTCGTGCTTGTTCCTCTGATTTTAATTATTCCATTTACTATTGAGCCAGTTTCAGGAGTTATTATTTCTAAAGTATTTTGAGCTATTATCCAAAAACTAATTTTCTTTTCTGCTATATTTCCTGCTTTGTCTATAACTACTATTTCTATTTTATGTTCTCCTGGATCTTTGACTGTAATACTGGTATCTATTGGTTGTGAAACACCATCAAGTTTAACACTATATTCTTTGATCCCATTTTCATCGCCTATATTGCACCAAAAATTCCTTTCTATTTCATATGCTCCATTATTCTCGATACCACCTATTTTTATTGCTGGTGCTATATCATCTGTGATTATGGTGGTTTTTTTCTGTGCTATATTTCCAGCCTTATCTATTGCTTTGTAATTAAATGATACATTGCCTGTAAATTGCAATTGCTCGTTATTATATGCTTTCCAATTAGTCCCATCATATGTCTGTATACTTGCTAAACCAGAGCCATCATCTTTAGCTTTTACAACAAATTTCGTTTCACTGCGACAAACAAAATTATCCTCAAGAACTACAACGCCATCTGCTTCTAACCATATTTCTGGAGATATAGCATCTGCTATACTAACAGCAAAATGGACTATTTTTTCTGATATATTCCCTGCTGTATCTTTTCCATAACAATACAATGTATATTGTCCTGACTCGGTGATAGTAATGGTTTTTTCTAGTGCTATTTCTTTGTCATTTAATTTCGCTTGTTTATTCAACAAATGCGCATCGCTTATATTTACTTGGAAATATTTTCCTACGGCATATTTCCCGCCTTCTTCTAAATAGTATATTTGAATAATTGGCTTTGCATCATCTATTATAATTGTAGTTCGTTTCTGTGCTATATTTCCTAATTTATCTATTGCTTTGTAATTAAATGATACATTGCCTGTAAATTGCAATTGCTCGTTATTATATTTATTCCATTTACTGCCATCCCATGTTTCTATGCTACTCACACCAGACCCATCATCTTTAGCTTTTACAACAAATTTCGTTTCACTGCGACAAACAAAATTGTCTTCAGCATCAGCAACTACTACAACGCCATTGGTAGTTTCTAACCATAATTCAGGCGCTGTAGTATCTATATTAAACCTTTGGTATTTTTTGGGTTCTATATTTTCAGATTTATCTATACTGTAATATCCTATCTTATATTCTCCATCTGCTAAATTAAAATAGGTTCCATTTCCAGCTCCAGTATAATTTAATTCTGATTGATTTCCAATTTGATATTTTGTTTCCTTAACCCCAGGATACCCATCAATTGCTAATAATCTAAAACCATTTTTATTATTGATAAAAATTTTCCCATCTATATTTAATACAGAATTGAGAAAACTAAATGTTGTTATTGGTGCATCATAATCAGTTACTTTTATCTCTCCAGATACTTGATTAAAATTACCTGCCATATCTATAACCTCTATTACATACCTATATATTCCCGGATCTACTATTTCAATTCTTCGTCCTGTACAATCATCATAAGCATATCCATCCCATTCTGTTGTATTCACTCCTGCTTTTTTCTCGCCACTATCAAGACATTCTGCGATATAAACATTATCCTTATCTACAATATTTACCTCTACATTACAATCTTCGCTGATGATATATTGTATTTTTGTAACATCATCTTTTCCGTCATTATTTGGAGTGATAATATTGGGATTAGCTTTGTGATTTGTAATTTGTGGAATTGTTCTATCTAAAATTACTTCTACTGGAACAGAAAAATCACTCCAATAAAAATTCTTTTTATCTACTACTTTTCTTGTTCGCGCTTTTATAACATTTATTCCTTCTACTATTTCAATTACCTTTTCAAATTTCCATTTTTCATTCTCTCCCTTCTCTGCCCAAACAAATCCATAAGAAACTCCATTAACAAGTATTTCCACATAAGTATTTGCCTCTGTTTCTCCACTTATTTTAATAATACATTGATTAGTCAATCGTGGATAGATACTTATTAGAGGAATTGCTAATGGCTTAAGAATAAAAAATGGTGAAAAACTACTTACAGAAGATCTAAAAGTATAAAGTTTTTTCGAGCCTAAAAATGTTTTAAATGATGTTGTATGAAGTGCTTCTAAATTTCCTTCCTCTCCAATATGCCAAATATTTATTTTACCTACATAATTTTCAATTTGCTCCTTACTTACCTTTAAAATACAAGAAAGTTCTTCTTCAAAAAACCGAACACTTAACTCCGGTCTTTGCCCTTCAAATTTTGTTTCTTTAGGCTGAAATTCATAAATTGGTCCACAAACCTCTGTTTCAGAAAATAATCCTACTTCTTTTAAATTAATTGGTGTAATTGTTACTATTTTTTTTTCCTTCAACAATCCCACAGAAAATTTTAAATTAGTTCGATTATAAGGAGAAGTAACTATCAATTTGTTCCAATCTAAAGTATCTGTATCTATCTCTCTCCCTATTTTTATTCTGTTACAAATTTTATCTACTCCTGTACTATCTCGCTTAATTAAAATTACTTCATAATTTCCATTTAATCCTGTTACATCCCAATAAGCAATTGTTTCATTTTTCACTGACTGATAAGAAAAAATAATAGGGTGTATATTCTCTTCTTTTTCTTTTTTATAAAACAGACTATAACAAAAAGCAGAATCTTGAGCAATAGCAGAAATAATTGTACCTTTAATTTCAATAAATACTTTTGATTTTGTTTCTGGCTTTAATTTTAATTTGAAATAATCTTCCATAGTATTATTAACATTATGATATTCTTTTATTATCTCAAAATCTTCATTTTTCACTTCTTCCCATTTCCCACCCAAAACACTTAGATATTTATATTCTATTTCCCATTTTTCAAGACAAGTATAAGGATTATCAACAGAATACCAATTGACATTATATCCCCTTACTGAAAATAACCACCAAAACAATGCTTTTTCGGAAATAAAAAACCTATTAGGACAAGGATAACCTTTATTAAGATAAATAGGTTCTGATTCTATTTTAAATTCTACTTCTCCATTCTCAAAATTTTTATTATTATTAAACACTTCTTTCTTTTTAACCAATTTTCCATTTGTTTCTTTCAACAACAAATCATCATCTGTTGTCCAATTTTCTATTAGAAAACAATTTATCACTTGTAATTGATAAAAACCACTTCCAGTTTCATTAGGAGTAAGTATTTTTAATTTTGCAACTATTCTTCCTCCATTTTGTTCCTTAATTTCTATTTCTTTGTTATTTTCTTTAACCACAGAAATCATTCCTGAAGGTAAATTTTCTATAATTAGATTTCCATCTTTATCTCCAAATTCAAATCCTACAAATTGCTGATTTTCTTTTAATTGATCTACTTCTAAATTTGAATACCATGGAAAACCTGTTCTTACTTTTTCTACTTCTACAAATTTTACCTGTCCTAATTCTTCCTTCATTTCTATTTGACAAGTATTTTTATATTCTAAATCTACTTCCATTATACGCTTATTATTCTTAATATTTTTTTCCGCTTCCAGTTTTTCTACTTTTATATAATCCACATCTGCATATTTTATATCTGTATCCTGCGAAAGTATGTTCCAATCTTTGATATTATGATAACTTTCATAATTTTCATATCCTGTTGTATTTTTTAATATTTCATTTAAAGATATTATCAACTTCGTATTTCTTGGCTCATTTTCACTCCATTGTGGAACATTTTTTTCTTTTTTATTAAAATAAACTATAAAAGTTTTCTCAGAAGTATCATTACCTTCCGTAACTTCAATTGGAATATTCCAATAAAAAAAATTATCCTGGTTTTTATTTCCTCCGCTAACATTAATTTTCAAATTTTTAATATCAGCATATCCACACGATTCAAAAGTAGCCTCTACGCTTACATTTTTTGCTCCTTCTCCATCTTTCCAAAATCCAATTTTGTTATATGGAGAATTTGAAAAAAGTATAATATTTGGTTCATCTCCTACTTTCTTTCCAAATAAATCTGAATTATTTTTTAAAAAATCCGGCATCTTTTTTGTCGATATTGAATAATTTATCATATTATTTCCTGATGCCACAAGTCGTATTGTCAAAAGTATTTTGACAATACGCTTTAAAATGCTTATTATTAGCAATTATTAAGATTTTATTTGCTTCTCCCCCCTTTTTTATACTATAAATAAAAAAAAATAAAAAAAAAGGAGATGCAAATCAATGAATAA
>JBDRGX010000010.1:0-2145 GCA_043817485.1 bacterium | reverse complement strand
TCTAAAAAAAATTATTGAAAAACAAATAATTTAAAAACTTCTTTAGATATCTGAAAAAAAGAGGGGTTATAAAGACGTTGTTAAATACATTTTTTTCAAAAAAAAAGACTGGTTTAGTGATTTTGTTTCTTTTAGGAATATATGTTATCCGAAAACTATTTTCCTTCGGTGAGTTTTTTGGTGTTATGAAACTCAGCAGAAAGAATCTTTTGAAGATTCTTCGTCGAAAAAATGATGGTTGGACTACTTATCGAATTCGTAAAATAACTAGTATTTCTGTTCGAAGAATTAATCAAGTTTGGAATGAATATCTTACGTTAGGAGAAATTCCTAAAATCAACAAGAAAAACGGAAGGCCTATAAAGCCAATTGAAATACAACATAGTATCATCTTTGTATCTTGAAGAAATAGTAAAATTAATAAAACAAATGCTAAAAAATGGATCTAATTGACTATAAACACGGCCTTACAGAAGATTTCTGGTACTTCAAACTAAAAGAAGATTTAATAAGAAGAGTCATTCCAAAGAATTTCAAAAAAATCATTTTTGTTGGTAGTGGTGTGATAAAAATCCCGTCATATTTAAGGAACAAAGAAATAACCTTGCTTGATAAAAATAAAAATACTTTAAATCTGTGCAAAAGAATAAACAATAACAAAAAAATAAAACTTATCCATAAAAAAATCGAGCAAGTATCAAACATGAACCAAAAATTTGATGTTGTCATAATAACTGATGTACTAGAACACATAAAAAAACCAAGAAGAGCAATTTCATCAATGAAAAATATCCTTAAAAAAAATGGTTTGCTAATAGTATATGTTCCTGCAAATCAAAAATTATTCACAGATAGAGATAAACAATTTGGTCATTATCGAAGATATACAAAACAAAGAATGATATCTGAGTTCGCTGATTTAAAAATAAAATATTTGGGCTATCATCTTTTTTTTTTATACCCATTTATTTATTTAAGTAAAAGAATAATTAAAAAAAGCAATATTAAACCACTATTTCATAAATCAAAAATTCTTAATTTTCTTGTTTATAAAGTTTTACAAATCGAAAATATTTGTATTCAGAAAAAACTAAAACTACCTATTGGTTCACAATTATTATTAATTGCTCAAAAAACAACAACCAAACCATAACAAAATAATAAAGATATAATTAAATATCCACAAAAAATAGCGGAGCATTCATTGTTTCTCCGGCACTAAATTGCTGATCTTTCCAATAAAAACATTAAATATTTAAAAAAAATATTTATTAAGATAAAACATATGAAGACTCATTTGAATAAGTTTAGATTTGTATTAGTAACAATTTTGATTATTTTTATTGCTTTAAAAATAAATGTTGAGTTTCTACAAACAAATATGACTATTATTTATTCTATAATTCTGGTTATTTTACTGCTAACAATTTTTGGTCTATTAACAAATTCATTAATTAAAGTGAAAAACTACTTCAAGATAAGAAAAATCACAAGAACTGTTCTTATTCTAATCTTTTTTTTAGCATTATCTCTCAGACTTTTTTTCATGCCTCACTACCATTTATTCACTCCTGATGATTATTGGCTTATGGAACAAGGGAAAAACTTCTTAACGCAGGGAAAAGCAGAAACTTGTTCCTATTCAACAAATGGCGAAGAAGTCTGCTCATTAATCAAATCTACAGGTTATCCAACAATTCTTGCAATTAATTTTCTAACGTTTGGAATCAACAATTATTATGCGATGTATTTTACTGCAATAATTTCAAGTTTTTTAGTTGTAATAATCTTTTATTTAAGCTATCTAATTTTTAATAGTGAAAGAGCGGCTTTGTTTTCAGCATTAGTATTATCATTTGATAAATTAAATCTATATTTATCTTCACATGTTGAAAATATGAACCCCGCAATTATTTTTCTGTCATTGTCAATGATTTTTTTCATATTATATTTTAGAAATAAGGATTTAAAAACGCATCTTTTAGCAATTTCCTTATTTTCTATCAGTATGTTTATCAGAATTGAGTATGCATTGTTTTTGATTTTATTAGTTCCATTATACCTTTATAATGTGAGAAAAGAACTAAACAAGGAACATTTTATTTTTCCTACAACAATCTTTGTAATAATAGTTTTATTTTTTCT
>JBDRGX010000009.1:0-9297 GCA_043817485.1 bacterium | reverse complement strand
GGTTATAATTTACTATACCACATCCAAAACTTTTTCCAAAAGAATCAGCAATATCAACTTTTTCTCCAATAAAAAAAGTTCCTTGTATATCTATAATTCCACTTGAAAGAAGACTTTTTCCTTCATTTTTTATTGCTTTTTCTGCTCCTTTATCTATAAGAAGTTTTCCTTGAGAAGGAAGTGTGAAAGCAATCCATTTTTTTCGAGAAGTTAATTTATCTTCTTTTGGTAAAAACAATGTTCCCTTTTTTTCTCCCGATAAAATTTTCAGAATAATATTTTCTTCTTGTCCATTAGCAATAATCATTGCAATTCCAGATTCAGTAACAATTTTAGCTGCTTGTAATTTAGTAATCATTCCTCCTTTGCCAGTTAAAGAATGAGATCCTCCAGCAAAAGATTTTATTTCATCATCAATTTTTTTTACTTCTTTAATTATTTGAACATTTTTAGATTTATGAGGATTATTATCATACAAACCATCAACATCTGTTAAAATTACAAGAAGATCTGCTTCAATTAAATTAGCAACTTGAGCTGAAAGATTATCATTATCTCCAAATTTAATTTCATCAATTGCTACAGCATCATTTTCATTGATTATAGGTATAACTTTTAATTTTAAAAGTGAAAAAATAGTATTCATTGCATTCAAATATCGAGTTCTATTTGTAAAATCTTCAGAAGTTAATAATACCTGACCTACAATTAATCCTTGTTCTTTAAAAAATTTTTCATAAATATTCATTAATTGTGTTTGTCCAACTGCTGCAATTGCTTGAATAACTGGAATATTTTTAGGTTTATGTTTTATATTTAATTTTAATAAACCAGATCCAACTGCACCAGAAGTTACTAAAATTACCTCTTTTTCAGAAGATATAATTTTAGTAATTTGAGAAGAAATATTTTCTAAATATTTTTCATTAAAAATACAATTAGAAGTAGTAATAAGGGAAGTACCTATTTTAATTACTATTTTTTTTACATTTTTAAATAAATCTTTTCTGTTAATCAAAAATTACCTCATAAAATTGCAATTACCAAAAATTATTGATATATTAATTCATCAACAATTTATTATATATTAAACTTATAAAATATAACTGCTATTAATTTCTATAGGAATTTTTCCACTATCTTTAATTAAAGAAACAAAATCTTCTTTTGTCATTTGCCAATTTTTTCCATTAGCTGATTTTACAATTTTTTCATTTAAAGAAGTAGCACCTATATCACTTACTCCAAAATTAAGCATTATTGACATAAAACGCTTTTCAAAATAATTAGGAAGTATTTTTATATGATCAAAATTATCTAAAATAATTCGTGCCATTACAATAGTTAAAAGATCATCAAAAGCACTTTGATTTATATCTAAATTTTCAAATTCAGTATTTTCTTTATGAAAAGCCAAAGGAACAAATGCCATAAATCCAGAAGTTTTATCCTGTAAATTTCTTAATAATAAAAGATGATCTATTCTATTTTCAAATGTTTCTATATGCCCATAAAGCATAGTAGCATTACTTTTAATTCCACAACTATGAGCAATTTCTATTATTTCCAACCATCTTTTACCAGAAATTTTAAAAGGTGTAATTTTTTTTCTTATAGAAAAATCAAAAATTTCTGCTCCACCACCAGGAATACCATCTAATCCAGATTGTTTTAGCATATTAAATAATTTTTCTAAACTAATATTATATTTTTTGCTTAAATAATCATATTCTACAGCTGTTAATGCTTGTATATGTAAAAAAGGAAAAGATTTTTTTATCCACTGAAATAATTTTTCAAAAAAACTAATATCGTATTTATCTGTAATTCCTCCAACAATATGAACTTCACAAATCCCCTTTTCAACACCTTTTATAATAATTTCTTGAATTTGCTCGAAAGTCATACAATAAGCATCTTCATCTTTTTCATCTCGAGAAAAAGCACATATAGGACAGCGTAATTGACATATATTTGTATGATTAATATTTAAGTTATTTCTAAAATAAACTTTATTTTTATTTTTTTTATTATTAATAAAATTTGCTAATAATCCAAGATGAAAAAGATTATTTGATTGATAAAGTCTAATAATTTCTTTTTTATTTATTCTTTGATTATCTAAAATTTTTAAAGCAATATCTTTAATTGAAGTATTTAAAAAAAAATCTAAAATTCGTTTTCTTTCCATTTTTTATATAAATTATTTTCTATATTTAAAATATCTAATATTTTACCAATAATAAAATTTATTTGATCTTCTATTGTTTTAGGATAATGATAAAATGCTGGTGATGCGGGCATAATTATTGCTCCAGCTTGACTAAGTACCATCATATTTTTTAAATGAATTTGATTTAGAGGAGTTTCTCTTAAAAGTAAAATTAAGGGTTTTTTTTGTTTCAAGCAAACATCAGCAGCTCTTTCAATAAGATTAAAAGATATTCCAGACGCAATAGCACCTAATGTTTTACAAGAACAAGGAGCAATAATCATTCCTTGATGTGAAAATGAACCACTTGCAAGAGTAGAAGAAATATCATCAATATCAAAAATTTTTATATTTTTAATATTTTTATTAAAAAAAAATTGGATTTTTTGAGATAAAGATAATTTTTTTAAATTAATTTTCAACTCATTTTTTATGACTAATTCAGCTGGATGTGAAATAATTAAATTAACAAAAAAATTTTTAATATTTAATTCTTCTACAAGTCGTTTGCCATAAATTGCTCCACTAGCTCCAGTAATAGCAACAATTAGATTATTATATTTCATCTGTTTTCTTTTAATACTAAGTCGCCTTTAAACGCTAACTGTGTTGGCTTTGTCGTCGGCTCCTTCAACGTATTATTTATACGATTTCGTCGCCTCCTTCTTGCCGTCTTATTATCATTTTAAATGCAACTTAGTATTATTTTCAAAATTTTAAAATTAATATAAACTTATGTTTTATCAAATTTAAAAAAATAAATTATATTATTGTTTCTTCAGTATCTATATCAAAAAAATGAATTTTATTAACATCAAAAATTAATTCTATATTTTGATTTACTGATAAATCAATATGAGAATCCATTATTACAATAAAATTGCTTTTTGAAGTAGAAAAATAAACATGTTTTTCAGATCCTAAAAGTTCTATTACATTTACTGTTGCAGATACAATATTATCTGCTGAATTAATATTATTTACAAGTAATCTATCATAAATATAATAAGGTCTAATTCCTAAAATTATTTTTTTATCTTCATATTTTTGAATTTTATCATATTTATCTTCATTTATTTTCAATTGAAAATTTTCTTCATTAAAATAAAATTTAGAATCTTTTTTAATAATAGTACCTTCTATGAAATTCATTGAAGGAGTTCCTATGAATCCAGCAGTAAATTTATTAATAGGATGATCATAAATAGACATAGGAGTATCTACTTGTTGAATTAATCCATCTTTCATTATTACTATTCTATCTCCCATAGTGATTGCTTCTACTTGATCATGAGTTACATAAATCATTGTTGTTTGAAGACGAGTATGAAGTCTTTTAATTTCTGATCTCATTTGAACTCTTAATTTTGCATCTAAATTACTTAAAGGTTCATCAAATAAAAATACTTTTGGTTTTCGTACAATTGCTCGACCTACAGCTACTCTTTGTTTTTGTCCACCAGAAAGAGCTTGTGGTTTTCTTTTTAAAAGAGAAGTAATGCTTAAAATTTCTGCTGCTTCTTTAACTCTTTTATCAATTTCCATTTTATGATAATGACGAAGTATTAGTCCAAAAGCCATATTTTTATAAACATCCATATGCGGATAAAGAGCATAGTTTTGAAAAACCATTGAAATATCTCTATCTTTAGGAAGTACTTCATTAACTATTTTATCATCAATATATACACTTCCCATTGAAATATCTTCTAATCCAGCAATCATACGAAGAGTAGTAGTTTTCCCACATCCAGAAGGACCTACAAATACTATAAATTCTTTATCTTTTATTTCTAAACTTATATTATCAACTGCTTTAACTTGTTGTTTTCCGGGAAAAACTTTTGTTAAATCTTTTAAAACTACTTTTGCCATTTTTAAATCCTCCATTTTAAATACAAAATTTCAAAATATTTAATTATAAAAAAAATTACTGTCAAGAGAATAGTAATTTTTTTAAAAAAAATTTAAACAAAATATTTTTTTTGCTTTTCTTTTCCAATAAAAGAACTTTCTCCATGCCCTGGATAAATAATAATATCATCTTCAAAACAAAATAATTTTTGAGTAATAGAATTTACTAAATCTTGATAAGAAGAACCTGGAAGATCATATCTGCCAAAACCATTAGCAAAAAGAGTATCTCCAGTAAAAATCATATTAGAAATAGAAAGAGAAATACTTCCTGAAGAATGTCCAGGTGTATGAATTACTTTTAAAATAATTTCTCCAAATTCTATGAAATCATTATTATTAAGCAATTTATCTGCTGAAGGTGATTTTAAGGGACTATTTAAAAAAATAGATAAATTCAAATTTTCATCACAAAGCATATCAGCATCTTTAGAATGAATTAAAATTTGAGCACCAGTAAAGTCTTTAATTTCTTTATTACAAACAATATGATCTATATGTCCATGTGTGTTTATAATATAAACTACTTCTAATGAATTTTTTAAAATATTTTTTTTAATTCTTTCGCAATCTCCACCAGGATCTATTACTACAGATTTTTTAGTTTTTTCACATCCTAAAATATAGCAATTAGTTTCCATTTCTCCAACAATTAATTTTTTTAAAAACAAAATATTTTCCTTTTTTTAAAAAATTTTATTCTACAACTACTTTTATAAAATTTGAATTATTATTATTATTAAATGAACGAAAATATTCAAGATAATCTATTATTTCATCAGTAATTTGTTCTCCAGGAATTAAAATTGGAATACCCGGTGGATAAAAACAAATAATTTCTGCACAAATATTTCCTTTTGATTTTTTTAAAGGAACTAATTTAGAATGTTTGAAAACTGCTTCTCTTGGAGACATAATCATTTTCAAAGAAGGAAATAAATTAAAATTAATTTTTTTCTTTAATAATTTATTTTCAGGAAATTTTTTTTTACGAGAAATATCTTTTAATGCAGCAATAATTTTTTTTATATCTTTTTCATCATTGCCAATAGTAATAAATAAAAGAATACTATTATATGTAGACAATTCTACTTGAATATTATATTCTTTTCTCAAAATATCTTCTAAAAAATAGCCAGAAAATAAATTGTCTTTTATGAAAATCATTACTTTCATCAAATCTAAATCAAAATCTTTCTCTAAATCACTTTTTTCTAATACATAAAAATAATCTAATTTTTTTATAGATTCTTTTAATTTAGAAGATAATTCAATTACTTTCTTTATTTTTTTTTCACCTTCTTTTGCCATTTGATATCTTGCTAAATCTAATGAAGCAAGAATAATATAAGACGGACTAGTTGTTTGCATCATTTGTAAAAAATTTTCTACTTTTTCAACATTTACTCTTTTTCCCTTTATATGCAAAATAGATCCTTGAGATAATCCAGATATAATTTTATGAATACTTTGAACACAAATATCAGCTCCACTTTCTAATGCAGATAAAGGTAAAAGAGAAGAAAATTTAAGATGTGGGCCATGAGCTTCATCAACTAATAATAATTTTTTTTGCTTATGAACGATAGAAGCAATTTTTTTTAAATTTGTTGTAATTCCATAATAAGAAGGGCTTGTTACTAAAACTGCTTTTGCTTTAGGATGTAAAAGCAAAGCTTTTTCTACAGATGAAGGAATAATATTATAAATTAAACCTGTTTCTTTATTTATTTCAGGAATAATATAATGAGGAATAGCACCACTTAAAATAATGCCTGATATTACTGATTTATGAGCATTACGAGGAATAATAATTTCTTCATCAGAAATTACAGTTGATAAAATCATTGTTTGATTTCCAACTGTGGTTCCATTAATAAGAAAAAAAGAAATATCTGCACCATAAGCTTTAGAAGCCAAAGATTGAGCATGTTTAATAGGACCACAAGGATAATAAAGAGTATCTATTTCAATTTGACAAGAAGAAGAAAGATCCATTTTGCAAAAATAATCATTTACTAATTTTTTAAATTTAGGTAAGATTGATTTACCATGTTTATGTCCTGGAGTATGAAAAGAAACTTTATTAGATTTGATATAAGATTCTAAAGCATCAAATAAAGGAGTAGAATTTTTTTGATGAGTCATTTACTTTCACAATATCTCCTATGCAGGCAAATAATAAGGATCTGCATCTTTAATAATTTTTACTTGCTCATCTATTTTTTCTTTTAAATATTTAGGCAAGGTGAACATTTTAAAATGAACATTTTCATCGTAATATTTTAATTTATTTAAACCATGATTTTGTATTTTTTCTTGTAAATCTTTTTTTGATATAGAAATTGGATCTATTTCAGAAGAAGCAAAAGCAAATCCCCAAGGCATATCAAATGAAGGAATATTAGATTCATAACCTCTTACTATAGGAAAAACGCTTTTCAAGGTATTTAATACTATAGAAAACATTTCAGATTGAACACAAGAAGTAGGTCCTGATTGTAAAACTAAAATTCCAAATTTTTCAAGTCGATTAAAAACACTTTTATAAAATTCTTGAGTATATAATAAATAAGCAGGTCCTCCTTCTAAAGGTTCAGGAAGATCTCCAATTATTAAATCAAATTTTTCAGAATTTTCTTCTAAATATTTTCGAGCATCTTGAAAAATAACTTTACTTTTTGGATCATCAAAAGAACCATTTGACATTTCAGGTAAATATTCTTTACAAATTTCTACTAATTCTTGGTCTATATCTAACATTAAAACTGATTCAACAGATTTATATTTTAATATTTCTCTTGCTATAGCTCCTTCACCAGCTCCAAGAATTAAAACTTTTTTAGGATTAGGATGAAGTAACATTGCTGGATGCACAAGTGATTCATGATAAATAAATTCATCTTGAATAGAAGATTGAATTTTTCCATCTAAAAATAAACATTTTCCAAAAAAATAAGTATCTACCATTTCTACTTTTTGAAATTTAGTAGAAGTATCTAAAAAAACTTTTTTTACTTTATGCATATGTGCTTCATAAGAAGTAAAATATTCTGTAATCCAATTATTTTCAATCATTTAATATAATTCCTCTTTTAACTTCTAATTGCGTTACTTTTTTGGGTTTAAAATTTTTTATTATATATTCAATTGCTTTATCAAAAAGTATTTTTTCTCCACATCCAAAAAGATCAACTGCAGCATATTTATATTCTGGCCAAGTATGAATAGAAAAATGAGATTCTGCAATTACAACAACACCACTAACTCCTAAAGGTTCAAATTTATGAAACATTACTTTAACAATAGTAGCTTTTGCTATATTAGCTGCTTCTACCATTACTTTTTCTACTTTTTTCACATCATTGATTGCATTATAATTACAATCAAAAAGTTCTATCAAAAGATGTTGAGCTAAAGTTTTCAATTATCATTCCACTCCTTTAATAAAACCACGAATAAATATTCGGGTTAAATCGACATAAGAAAATGTATCTACCTATTTGATAATATTTCTTTTTTTGCCGAAAAAAAATGTTTTGTTTTAATACTACATTATTAAATTTTAGGCAAGATTATTTTCTTTTTTTTAATTTTAATAAATTTATTTTTTCAATAAAATCTTGTTCTTTTCTATAAATTAATTTTTCTTCAAAATCATTACGAGGCAATGATTTAATGTTTTTTCTTTTCAATAAACCTTTTTTATAATATTTTAAAGATAATTCATCATTATTTTCTTTTTCATAAAAATTTCCTAAATAATAATATCCATCCAAAAAATTAGGTTCAAGTTCAATACTTTTTTGAATATTTTGAACAAAACTAATTTTATTTTGATTAAATAACCAATCAATATTTGCTAAATGAAAATAATAAAAAGCATTATAAGGATTAATTTTAATAGCTTTTTTATAAGCATAAAAGGTATATTGTAAATATTTTTTTTCATTTGTTTTTTGAAAAAGATAAAAAAATAAATCTGCTAATTTTGTATGATAATTTGGATTTAAAGAATTTAATTTTATAGCTTTATTATAATTATCTAATGATTTTTCTACCCATTTTTTTTGCAAAGTAATTTTATATTGATCAAAACAAAAATCTCCTAATTCTTCATAATTTTCAGCACATCCAAAATTTATTTTAGCTGCGTTTTTATAACTATTATATGCTTTTTCTATTTTTCCTTTTTGCTCATATTTTATTCCTTGACTAAAATATAAATAAGATAAAAATGGTTTTGTAATTAATCCAAAAAGAAAAATAATTAAAATAATTTTCCATAAATAACTTTTATTTTTAATATTTGTTTTTACAGAATAATTTTGCATGATAATGCTCTGCATGATAATGCTTTGCATAACAATGCTTAAAAAATAAATTGTTAAAATACTAAATAAAGGAATGTATAAAATATTTGAAGTAAGAGAAAATAAAAAAATAAGTATTAATCCAAATTTTGCAACAAAATTTTCATAAGAATCTTTTAGGTTTTTAAATTTAAAAAAAATAAAACATAAAACTCCTAATACTATAATTAAACTAAAAATACCTGTTTCTGCTCCTAATTGTAAAAATTCATTATGAGCAGTTGAAGCATAATATCCAAATTTACTAATACTTGCTTCTACTGGAAAAATATAACCAAAACTTATATATTGATATGTTCCTAATCCTGTACCTACTAACCAATAATCTTTTATTATTGAAATAGCATTATTCCAAATTTTAAACCGAGTATAATCAAAAGGATCAGATAAATTAGATACAATAAAAAATTTTGCAAAAATATGTTTAAAAAATAATACTAAAGGAATTAAACAAACAATTACAATAAAAAATTTTTTCCATTTATTGACTTTAAATTGCAATAAATAATAAATAGTAAAAAAAAATAAAAAAATAAAACCAGATCGAGATTTAGTTAATATTACAGCAAAATAAATTAAAATTATTCCTATACTTAAAAATACATAATCTAATTTATTTTTATCTTTATATTTTAATAATGCTACAAGTATAATTAAACCTACTAATAAATATAAACTTAAAAAATTACTATTATAAAGTGTACCATAAATTTTTGAATTTAATAAAAATATTGCTTGATAAATTACAAGCATAACTTGAATAAAAATAGTACTAAGTATTACAAAATTAATTGTATA
>JBDRGX010000008.1:0-4118 GCA_043817485.1 bacterium | reverse complement strand
AACATTTTGATTTAGTAATCACATTATTAAATTTATCTTGACAATTGCTTAATACTTATATAAAATTCCAAAAATATTAAAATTTTTATATAATATAATTAAAGGAGATACTTGTGGAAAAAAGAACTATAATTGCTTTATCTTTATATTTTGTTATTATGTTGGTATGGTGGACTTGGTGGGGAACAAAAAAACAGCCTCAACAAATACCAGAACAAAAAATTATTACCCAACAACAAATTCCTCAAACAGAAAATATTTTAAAAGAAGAATCAACCTCTTCATCTCCTCAAATAGAAGAAAAAGACATAATAGTAGAAAATAATTTTTATAAAATAATTTTAAGCAATAAAGGTGCTTACATAAAACAAGTATTTTTAAAACAGTATTATGAAAAAGAAAATACTAATGTAAAATTAATTCCTCTTGATACCTCTCAAAATTTTTCATCTGGAATAATATCTTGCTTAGAAAATGAAAAATTATCTTATGTTAATACAATATACGAATGTTCTTTAGAAAAAAATATCATTCTTGACAATACAAATCTTTCTCATCAAATAAATTTTGTTACTACTCTTTCTAATGGATTAGAAATTACTAAAACTTATTCTTTTGAAAATAATTCTTACTTAGTTGATTTAGAAATTAAATTAAAAAATATTCGAAATACTCCAATAAGTTTTGGAGAAAAAGGAAGTTATAAATTAATTTGGGGGCCTGGAATACATATAGAAGAAAATAATAAAGATTCTTCTATGTACACACAAATAGTTTTATTAGAAAATAATAAAGCTAAATTTGATAATTTTACTAAATTTACTAAACAACAAAAAGAAACAGAATATTTTGGAAATATAAATTGGATAGGAATTAAAAATAAATATTTTGCTTCTATTCTTGTTCCTTTAAATAAAACAGAATCTGCAGTAGTTGCACCAGTTAGTTCTTTACCAACAATTGGTTTGAAAATGCCAGCTTTATATTTAAAACCTCAAGAATCTCAAATAGATAAGTTTTTAATTTATCAAGGCCCTTTAAAATATGATTTATTATCTCAATTAAAAGATAAAGAAAAAAATCCTTTGCACTTAGAAAAAATAGTTTATATGGGATGGGATATTTTTAAAGGAATTAGTGTCTTTATGTTAAATATTTTAAATAAATTATATGATTGGGTTCATAATTATGGATGGGCAATTATTTTATTAACTTTTTTAATTAAAATACTTCTCTCTCCTACAACTCATTGGAGCATGAAATCAACAAAAGCACTTCAAAATATTCAACCAGCAATAAATGAAATAAAAGCAAAATATAAAAATGATCAACAAAAAGCAAATAAAGAAATAATGGAACTATATCGTCGCTATAAAGTTAATCCTTTTGGTGGTTGTTTTCCAATGCTTTTACAAATGCCTATTTTAGTGGCTTTATTTGGAACTTTAAGTTATTCTATTGAATTAAGACAATCTAGTTTTTTTTGGATTCAAGATTTAGCAAAACCAGATACTTTATTTTATTTAGGTAGTATGTCTATAAATATTTTACCTATTTTAATGACAATTACTACTATTATTCAAACAAAAATGACTCCAACAATGAGTGCAGATAATCAAGCAAAAACAATGGTTTACATTATGCCTTTAATTATGTTATTTATTTTTTGGAATTTTCCATCTGGCTTAGTTCTTTATTGGTTAATGATGAATATTTTTACTATTATTCAACAATGGATGGATTTAAAATTAGGTAAAAAATAAAAAAATATAATAATGGTAAAATGATTAGAACATTTTTTCGTTTTTCATTTTCTCCTCCTAGTTCTTTGCCTTATTAGAAATTTTAATAAGGCAAAGAACATTTTTTAATAACTTTAAAATCATATTTTTTTCTGATAAATGTTCCTTTTATAGTTTTTCAAATAATAAGGGTTTTTAAATGAAATCTATTTATGAACTAATTCAAGAACAATTTATTGATTTTGCAAAAAAATCAAATATTAATAAATTACCAAAATATTCTTTAGAACCACCTAAACAAAAAAATTTTGGAGATCTTGCTACTAATATTGCCATGTCTTTTGCTACAGAATTTAAAAAATCTCCTTTACAAATTGCTGAAGAATTGATTTCTTTTTTTAATTTTCCAGAAAATGTTTTTGAAAAAATAGAAATAATTAAGCCCGGTTTTATTAATTTTTTTATTTCAAAAAATTATTTATATGAATATCTTCAAAATGTTGTATTCTCTGAAAATTTTGGAAAATCTGATTATGGAAAAGAAAAAAAAGTTTTAATAGAATTTGTAAGTGCTAATCCTGTAGGCCCACTTAATGTAGTTAATGCTCGATCTGCTGCAATAGGAAATGCTATTAGTAATCTATTGAAAGAATCTGGTTTTTATGTAGAAAAAGAATATTATGTTAATAATGTAGGCACTCAAATAGAAAATTTTGGACTTTCTATTGAAGCAAGATATTTAGAATTATTGAATAAAGATTTTGTTTTTCCTGAAACAGGGTATCAAGGGGAATATATTAAAGATATTGCAAAAGATATAATTAAACAAAACATTGAACCAACAAAAAAAAATTTTATTCAATTTGGACTTGAAAGTATTATTAAAGAACAAAAAAAAGATCTTGAAAAATATGGAATAATATTTGATAATTGGTTTTATGAAAATATTCTTCACGAACAAAACAAGGTAAATAAATGTTTATTGTATTTAAAAGAAAAAGATTTTACTTATAAAAAAGATGGAGCAATATGGTTTAAATCTACTATTTTTCAAGATGATAAAGATAGAGTTTTAGTAAGATCATCAGAAGAACCAACATATTTTTTAGCAGATATTGCTTATCATTTTAATAAATATGAACGAAAATTTGATTGGATAATTGATCTTTGGGGACCAGATCATGGTGGACATATTCTTAGATTAAAAGCAGCATTAGTTGCTTGTAAAGCCAATTTTGAAAAATTTGAAATTTTAATTATTCAACAAGTAAGCCTTTTAAGTAATGGACAAATTGTAAAAATGTCTAAAAGAAAAGGTGAATTTATTAGTTTAAATGATTTAATGGAGGAAATTCCTTGTGATGTTGCTAAATTTTTCTTTTTAATTCGTAGTTCTAATAGTCATTTAGATTTTGATTTAGAATTAGCAAAAAAAACTTCTAATGAAAATCCAGTTTATTATGTTCAATATGCTTATGTACGATGTTATAGTATTTTTTCTGCTGCTTTGAAAAAAAATATTTATTTAGAAAAAAATATAAATTTAGATTTTTTAAAAGAACCAGAAGAAATTGAATTATTAAAAAAATTTATTTATTATCCTGAAATAGTTTTATGTTCAGCCATTTATCTTGAACCACATAGATTAGTTATTTATTTATTAGAATTAGTAACACTTTTTCATAGTTATTACAATAAGCATAAAATTATTTCAGAAGATATTTCTTTAACACTTGCTCGTTTGTATTTAATCAAAGGAATTTCAATTATAATTAAAAAAAGTCTTTCTATTTTAGGAATTTCTATTCCAGAAAAAATGTAATTTATGGAACAAATTAAAAATTATAAAAAATCTCTTGATTACTTATATAACCTTTCTTTATTTTCTTGCAAAAAAAAATTAGATAATATTACATATTTGCTTAATTATTTAAATAATCCACATAAAAATTTAAAGTTTATTCATATTGCTGGCACTAATGGAAAAGGCTCTACATCTGTTTTTATTTATCAAATTTTGCAACAAGCTAATTTTAAAGTAGGACTTTTTACTTCTCCTCATTTAATAGATTTTAGGGAAAGAATAAGAATAAATGAAAAAATGATTTCTAAAAAAGATGTTATTAGATTAGTATCTTTTTTAGAAAAAAAAATAAAAGAACTTCATCTTCAACCTATTTTTTTTGAAGTAATTACTGTTTTGTCTTTTTTATATTTTCAAGAAAAAAATGTAGATTTTGTTGTTTTAGAAACTGGATTAGGCGGAAAATTAGATGCTACTAATGTAGTAAATCCAATTATTTCTGTAATTACTTCAATTGGATTTGATCATACAAATAAATTAGGAAAAACACTAAAAGAAATTACTTATGAAAA
>JBDRGX010000007.1:0-9032 GCA_043817485.1 bacterium | reverse complement strand
AATGTTTTAAAAAAAGAAATTGATGATTTACCTCTTTCTGCTAAAATACGGCCTCGAAATTTAGAAGATTTTGTAGGGCAAGAGCATATTTTAGGTGCAAATACTTTATTAAAAAGATCTATTGAATCTGATAGAATAAGTTCTATTATTTTTCATGGACCTCCAGGATCTGGGAAAACAGCACTTGCTTTAATTATTGCAGAAAAAACAAAATCTTTTTTTGAACGAATAAATGCGGTTACTTCTGGAGTAGCAGATATTCATAAAAATATTCAAAAAGCTAAAGAAAGAAGGCAACTTTATTCTAAAAAAACTATTCTTTTTATTGATGAAATTCATAGATTTAATAAACTTCAACAAGATGCACTTTTACCAGATGTAGAAAATGGAATTATTATTTTAATTGGTGCTACTGTAGAAAATCCTTATTTTTATATCAATTCTGCTTTATTATCTCGTACAAACATTTTTCAATTTAATTCATTAACAGATAAAAATATAGAAACAATTTTAAATAAATCTCTTGAAAATAAAGAATTTGGATTAGGTCAATATAAAGTTAATTTACATAAAGAATCCTTAAATCATTTAGTTAAATATTCTAATGGAGATGCAAGAAAAGCGTTAAATGCTTTAGAAATAGGTGTTTTAACTACATTGCCAAATGAAAATAATGAAATTGATTTTACACTTCATATTGCCGAAGAATCTATTCAAAAAAAATCTCTTCAATATGACAAAGATGGAGATATGCATTATGATATTATTTCTGCTTTTATCAAAAGTATGCGTGGTTCAAATCCAGATGCAAGTTTATATTGGTTAGCTAAAATGCTTCATTGTGGAGAAGATCCTCTTTTTATTGCTCGAAGAATAGTTATTTGTGCTGCTGAAGATGTAGGTAATGCTGATCCAATGGCTTTAGTTTTAGCAAATGCTACTTTGCAAGTAATAAAATTTATTGGTATGCCAGAAGCTCGAATTCCTTTAGCACAAGCAGTAATTTATGTTGCTACTGCTCCAAAAAGTAATTCTGCTTATTTAGCAATTACAGAAGCTTTAAATGAGGTAAAGGAAAACAAATCAAGACCAGTACCTGATCATCTTAGAAATACAGATTATAAAAAAGAAACACTTGATAATGAGCAAAATTATAAATATCCTCATGATTATCCTTTTCATTTTGTTTCTCAAGAATATATGCCAGATTTTAAACAATTTTATTTTCCTACGAATTTAGGATTTGAAAAAACTATTAAAGAAAGATTAGAATATTGGGAAAAAAGAATTAAAGAAAATAAATAAAATTTTTGTTTTTAAAATTGACAGACAATAAATGATATAATATTTTTGTTCATTAACCATAAGCATGATATGAAAATAAATAATTACGATTGTTCTATCCTTAATAAATATGATTAAATTAAAATGCGCCTGTAGCTCAGTATGGATAGAGCAACGGTTTCCTAAACCGTGTGTCGGAGGTTCGAGTCCTCTCAGGCGCACTTAACAATAAAAGGAAAATAAATATGAGTAAGATTACAAGAAAAGAAATGAGACATGATGCATTTACAGAAATAATATTTCGTTTTTTATCTAAAATTGAAAAATATAAACAACAAATATTAATTGCTGGTGGAATAATTATTGCTTTTTTAATAATTATTTTTGTTGTAAATTTATCTATAAATAAAACTACGAATCAATCAGTAAAATTATTGCAAAAAGCCCATCAATATTTTCATCAAACATTAAAAGAAAATAACGAAGGAATTATTTTTAACACTAATGAAGAAAAATATAATAAAGCATTGAAATCTTATCAAAAAATTATATCTAAATATTCTTTTACTCAAGATGCAAAAGAAGCTTTTTTATATACTGGTCATTGTTATTATGAACTTAAGAATTTTAAAAAAGCTACAGAAATATATCAAAAATGTTTATTTAAATTTAGAGGAACTATAGAAATTGCTTATATTAAATTAAATTTAGCAAGTTGTTGTAAATCTTTAAACAATAATGAAAAAAGCATTTTTTATTATAAACAAGTAGAAAAAGAATATAAAAATACTATTTTAGCAGAATATGCAATTATATCTATGGCTGATATTTATGCTAAATCTAATAAAGAAAAAGAAGCAATAAATACTTATCAAAAATTGATAGATTTTTATCCTGAAAGTTCTTTTAAAAAAGAAATACAAGATAAAATTGAATGGTTGAAAAATAAGTAAAGTTTATAATTTTTATTTATTTTTAATGGTGAATCGATTTGAACCGACGATTTAAATCGTCGGTTCAAGTTCTGTATAATTTAATTAAATAAATTTGGGAAACAAAGTAAGATTAAAGAAATTACTATACATCCAATAAATAATGGAAATGTAGCATATTTAATCCAATTTTTGAAAGTAATTGGATATTTTGTTTTTTCACTTATTGAAATAGCAATTATATTAGCTGTAGATCCTATAGGTGTTCCATTTGCTCCAAAAGCAGCACCTAAAGCTAATGCCCACCATAAAATATTAGCATTTGGAATTGTAATACTAATATGCTTAATAATTGGAACTATAGCTATAGTAAATGAAATGTTATTAGTAATAGCAGATAAAATAATTGAAATCCAAAATAAATATATTGCACATAAAACTATATTTGTTTGAGCCAAAGGTAATATTTTTGCTCCAATTATTTTTAAAAGACCAGTGTTTTCAATCCCTCCAACAATAATAAATAAAGACATAAAAAAGAAAAGAGATGGCCATTCTACTTTTTGTAAAATTTCTTCTAAGTTTGGTCTCATTAAAAGAAGTAAAAGACTTGCTCCAAAAAAAGCAATAAAAGAAAGTGGTATTTCTAATTTTTGATGTAAGAAAAAAAGTGCAATAGTAATCAATAAAACTATTGCACATCTTTTTAATCCTTTAGATTTTTTAATTGCTTCATATTCATCCATAGACATTATATGTTCAATATTTTTTTTATTTTTTTCAAATTCTTTGCGAAAAATAATACAAAAAACAATTATAGTTACGATCATCATAATAATTGTTGGAGGCATAAGATGAACAATAAAACTATTAAAACTTAAACCACTTTCTGATCCAATAATAATATTTGGAGGATCTCCAATCATAGTTCCTGCTCCGCCAATATTAGATAAAAATGCTTCTCCTATTAAAAAAGGTAATGAAGAAATTCCTAAAGTATTTGTAATTAAAATGGTTATAGGTCCAATTAAAATTAAAGTAGTAACATTATCTATCCACATTGAAATTATAGCAGTGATAGTTGTTAAAAAAATAAAAAGATATAAAGAATTTCCTTTAGATAATTTAGATAATTTAATAGATAGATAATTAAAAATACCTGTTTGTTTAAGATGATTTACAATAATCATCATTCCTATTAATAAACCAAGTGTATTGAAATCAATTGCTTGCATAACTTTATCTGGTGAATAAAAACCACGAAATATTCCAAAAATAACCATTAAAGCTGCACAAATCATACTAACAATAGTTTTATGTATTTTTTCCGTACAAATAAAAATAAATAAAAGAAGAAATATTGATATAGATACTATATAATTAATTGTCATAAAATATTTTCTCTTTTTTGAATATTTTCTTTGTTAAAAAATATTTTCAAAATATCTTTTTTGGAAATAACTCCTATAAGTTTTTTTTCTTTTAAAACAGGAAGACATCTTATATGATTTTTTACCATTAAAGTAATTGCTTTTAATAAAGTTGTTTCTTCTTCTACAGTAATTACATTTATAGTCATTAAATCATGTGCTATAAAAAGGTTTTTTATTAATTCAATATGTTTTTCATCTATTTCTAAAGCTCCAAAATCTTTAACAAAAGAAAGATCATCTAAAAGATCAAAATATTTTGGAATAAAAATTTTTATTAAATCAGCTTTTGAAATTACTCCAATAAGATGATGTTTTGTATTAACTACTGGTAAAATATCAAAATGATATTCAAAAAATTTGTTTACTATTTCAAGAAAAGTAGTTGAAGGAGAAATAACAATTGGATTATAAGTTATAAAATTTTTAATTATCATTTTTAAATTTCCTTTTTATCTATTTTATCAATTAAATCTATTATTTTTTTAGGAGAAGCAGTATCTAAAATAGATTGACGATTTTCTTTTTTAGAAAGAATTCGAGCTAATTTTGATATAATTTCAAGATATTCATTATGTTTTTCTGGATTTCCAATAATCATAAAAAATATATTTACAAATTTATTATCTATTGAATTAAAATCAATTCCTTCATTAGATTTAGCAAAAGCAATAATAATATTTTTTATTGATGTAATTCTTGCATGAGGAAGAGCAATACCATTTCCTATTCCAGTACTTTGCATTTTTTCTCGTTCCAATATAGATACTTTTACTTCTTCTTTATTAATTTGCTTATTTTTTGAAATAAGTTCTATTATTTCATTTATAGCATTATTTTTATCTTTTGCTTTTAAATCAAGGATAATAAGGTTTTCTTTGAAAAAATTTGATAGTACCATTAATCATCTCCTATGTTTTTTTAAAATTATTTTTTTGCTTCTTGATGTTTTCTAATTAAATGCTTAAATTCATCAAGTGATGGTGGAGCAATATAAAATATTTCTATTTCTTCTGGAAATTGAATTTGATATCCTTCACCCATTATTAAAATGCCTTTTTCTGTTTCTTTTAAAGTTTCTGTTATTTTTTGAAGAATGTAATCATTTCTTTTTTTCTGAACTTCTATATAAAATGCATATATTTGATTTAATACTTTTTGATTTTGAAGCCGTGTTGTTAAACACTTACCCCAATCCATAAATTCTGTTAATAAATCTTTGTTTTCTATAGTTTGTAATTGGACACCTTGATCTAATCTACTTTTAATCATTTCAAATCCTTGAGGATTTATTTCTTTAATAGCATTTATTTTTTTTTCATTTTCTTCTTCTGGAATTAATTCATGATATATTTTATTAACTTTACCTAATTTTGTTTCTAAATTTGTTATTTGTGTATTTATTTCATTCCAATATTTATTTAATAATTCTAAAAAATCAGAAGAAGCATTTTGAGGAATAAAAATAAGAGGAATAAAATATAATAGTTTTTTTCCTTTTTCATAATCTGCTACTTGTGGTTTTTCTATTTTTCCTAATGGTTCAGATTGAATAGACATTTTTAATAACCTCCTATATTTTTTCTTTAATTAATTTATATTCTATGCTATCTACTAATGCTTGCCAACTTGCATCAATAATATTTTCAGAAACTCCAACTGTAGTCCAAATATCGTGTTTATCTCTTGATTCTATAAGAACTCGTGTAGTAGCTTTTGTAGCATTTTGACTATCAATAATTCTAACTTTATAATCTGCTAAGTGCATTTCTTTTAAACAAGGATAAAATTCTTCTAAAGATTTTCTTAAAGCATTATCTAAAGCATTTACTGGGCCATTTCCTTCACTTACTGTATGTTTTTTTTGTCCTTGTATTTTAAGTTTGATGGTTGCTTCAGAAATTGCTTTTCCTTTTATATTTTCTACTATTACTCTAAAACTTTCTAATTCAAAAAATTTTTTATGCTGTCCAAGAGATTTTTTAATTAATAATTCAAAAGAACCTTCTGCTTCTTCAAATTGATATCCTTCTTTTTCTAATTTTTTAACTTCTTCTAAAATATTTTTAAGTTCTGGCATATCTTTAGTAATTCCTAAATTATATAAAGCAGCTTTATATAATACATTACTTTGCCCTGAAAGCTCTGATATAAGCACTCTTTGAGTATTTCCAACTAATTTTGGTTGAATATGTTCATAACTTCTCGATTCTTTATTAATAGCATCTACATGAATACCACCTTTATGAGCAAAAGCACTTGTTCCTACAAAAGGCTGTGATTTTAAAGGCAATAAATTAGCTAATTCACTTACAAAAATAGAAATATTTGTTAATTCTTTTAAATTTTGATCTAAAATACAATTTATATTTAACTTTAATTTTAAATTTGGAATTATAGAACATAAATTTGCATTACCACATCTTTCTCCATAACCATTTATAGTTCCTTGTACTTGAGATATTCCTGATTGTACTGCTACTAAAGAATTAGCAACAGCTAAATCAGAATCATTATGAGCGTGAATTCCTAATGGTATTGTTATTATTTTTTTAACTTCTTTTATTATTTTTATTACTTCATCTGTAAGTGTTCCTCCATTAGTATCACAAAGAATTATTCTATCAGCCTTTGCTTCTTGAGCTTTTTTAAGAACTTCTAATGCATAATTTGCATTATCTTTAAATCCATCAAAAAAATGTTCAGCATCAAAAAAAACTTCTTTTACTTTACTTTTAAGATATTGTATAGAATCAAGAATTAAATCTAAATTAGTTTTTTCATCAATATTTAATACATTTTTTACATGTAAAAGCCAGCTTTTGCCAAAAATAGTAACTACTGGTGTTTCTGCATCAATAAGGGCTTTTATATTTGTATCTTCATTTACTTTATTTTTTGCTCGACGAGTACTTCCAAAAGCACATATTTTAGCATTTTTAAGATTTTCTTTTTTAATTTTTTTAAAAAATTCTACATCTTTTGGATTTGAACCAGGCCAACCACCTTCAATATAATGAAATCCTAAACTATCTAATTTTAAAGCAATTCTTATTTTATCTTCTACGGAAAAAGAAATACCTTCTCCTTGTGTTCCATCTCTTAAAGTAGTATCATAAATTTCTACAAAATTACTCATTATTTTTTCCTCTCAATAATTACAAAATTAAAAATTAATTTTTTTTGATGTAATGCAATTTTTAATTTTCAATATTTAATATTTATAAATTGTCAACTAAATTTTATAAGTTCAATAATTATCTATACAATAGTATTATTCTCTAACAAATAATTATATATTTTTTTTAAAAGAAATAATTGAAGAAATAAAAATTCCTAAAGTTTTTAATAAAATTTGGAAATCAAACCATAAAGACCAGTTTTCAATATAATAAAGATCATATTTTATTCTTTGTTCAATTAGTGTATCGCCTTTTAATCCATTTACTTGTGCCCATCCAGTTATTCCAGATTTAATTTTATGTCTTTCAAAATATCGAGGAATAAATTCTTTAAATTGTTCAACAAAAAAAGGTTGTTCTGGCCTTGGTCCAATTAAACTCATATCTCCTTTAAGTACATTAAATAGTTGTGGTAATTCATCTATACAACTTGTTCTTAAAAAATTTCCTATTAAAGTTATTCTTGGATCATTTGGATTTGACCATTTGGGACTTACATTATTAGATTCTTTAACCATGGTTCTAAATTTATAAAGAGTAAATTGTTTTTCATCCCTACCTATTCTTTTTTGTTTATAAATAAATTTTCCAGGAGATGTTGTTTTTATAAGTAAAGCAATAATAATCATTAAAGGTAAAAATAATATAAGAAGTAAACTCGAAAAAATAATATCTGTAATTCTTTTTAATATAAGATTAACCCCTTGTATAGGAATTTCTTTTATTTTAATTATAGGGATACCTTTAATTTTTTCAAAAATTACATTGGAAGTCATCATCTCAACCATATCTGGAATAAGACAAATATTTATTTTAAACTCATCACTAATTGTAATAAAAGAAAAAACATCTTCATGTGAAAAATGTTTAGTTAAAATAAAAACATCGTTAATTAAATTTTTTTCAAAAATTTCTCGAATATTTTCTGTTTTTCCTAAAATTTTTTTTGTATTTTGATTTTGAATAAAAGAAGAAAATATAAATCCAACAAAATTATAACCTAATTCTGGATTTGTTTCAATTTTATATGCAATATTTTCAGCAATATTGCTATAACCAATAATAGCTAAATTTGTTAAACCATATCCTTTTTTTTTCCGAATAAGAAATATTTTCCAAATAAAAATTCTTCCTAAAAAAATAAAAAAAACATTGTTAAAAAAATATATTAGTGTTAGTATTCGAGAAAAAGAATATTCTCTAAAGAAAAAACTAATTGTTATAATTATCACAATACAAAACAATACTGGTTTAAAAATAGAATAGAAAACATTGGATTTTGTTTGAACTACATTTTTTTCATACATATTTAATGTTTTAAATACTAAAAGCCAAATAATTGTAATAAAAAACATTATTGGAAAATATGTATTTAAAGAAGGTTTTCCTAAAGGAGTAGGAATTAGATTTGATTCAAATCTTAACCAATAAGAAAATAAAAAGCTAAAGTTGATTACAAAAATATCTACTAATAATAAACAAATAAAAAGAATTATTTTTTCTTTTTGCTTTATTGTCATTTTTTTCTCTTTTGTTAAAATAAAAATTAAAAATAGTATAAAAATATTTTAAAGTCAAGAAAAAGATAAAAGTAGTAAAATTTATATAATTTAAAAAAATAAACATAAACATTTTCTTGACAAATAAAAAAAACAATGTTATTAAAATAAAACAATATAAATGGGTGGGGAGGTTTTATTGATTGCTGTTTTTTTTGTTTGATAAATAAGTAAGTCAGGCAAATTTAAGGCAAAAGAGTTTTTAATACCAGGGAGGTATATAGATGAATATTTATGTAGGTAATTTATCATACGATCTTACAGATGATGAATTACAAAAAGCATTTGCAGATTTTGGTAAAGTTACTTCTGCTACAATTGTAAAAGATAAAATAACAGGCAGATCCAAAGGTTTTGGTTTTATCGAAATGGCAGAAGAAAGTGAAGCTAATGCTGCAATTGAAGGTTTAAACAATAAAGACCTTAAAGGTCGTTTACTTAAAGTCAATAAAGCCCATGACAGAAAAGAAGATTTTTCATCCAGACGAGAACCAAGACAATATTCTCGTTGGTAAATAAAATCTTATAGAACTACAAGGTGTATGCGGTTTGTCCATTTTTAAGGCTCACCCAAATATTTTTTTACCTCGCATTTCGCATACACTGGTTCTTTTTCTGAAAGTTTAATTATCCTCATCTATTAAC
>JBDRGX010000006.1:0-7165 GCA_043817485.1 bacterium | reverse complement strand
GGAAATTTGTATAGATTTTAAAGAATATTATAATTGTTTAGGATATGATTTTGATGTAGAAGAAAAACAAGCATTTTTGTTTTTTATAAACAAAGCATCTAAATTAAATCTTTGTCAGAAAATAAAAAAATTAAATTTTTTATAACATAAAAAAATAAAAAAAGGAAATAAATGTTTGCTTTTATTGTTCAAAAAACATTTTTGTTTTTATCTAAAATCTTATTTAAGTTAAAAATAGAAGGCAAAGAAAATATTCCTAAAACAGGTTCAATAATTATTGCTGCTAATCATACAAGTTTTGCAGATCCAGTATTGATAGGATCATCAATTCCTAGAAAAGTTAGATATATTGCTAAAAAAGATTTGTTTAAAAATTTCTTATTCGGTAAAATACTTCTTTCATTAGGTGTTTTTCCTGTAAGTAGAGAAGGTATTTGTAAAGAAACTTTTACAACATGTTTTGAAATTTTAAAAAAAAAATCTGCTCTTTTAATTTTTCCTGAGGGAACTAGAAGTCATGATGGAGAAATTCATGAAGGAATGTTAGGAATAGGAATGATTGCTTATATGAGTGAAACTGATATTGTCCCTTGTTATATTAAAGGATCTCATAAATTACTTCCAACAAATTCAAAAAAAATTACCTTTACTCCAATAAAAGTAATTTTTGGACAAAAAATTTCTATCGCAGATTTTTTAAAATATTCTAAAAATAAAGAAACTTATCAAATTATTACAAAAAAAACAATGCAAGCAATAATAGATTTAAAAAATGGAGAATTAAAAAAATGATACAAGAATTTAATGGGAAAAAACCAAATATTCATTCAGATACATTTATTGCTCATAGTGCTCAAATTATAGGTGATGTTGAAATTAAAATAAATGCAAGTATTTGGTATAATGTAGTAATCAGAGCTGATGTAGATAAAATTATTATAGGAGAATGTAGTAATATACAAGATGGTTGTATTTTACATGAAGATAATAATTTCCCACTTTTAATTGGTAAAAATGTAATAGTTGGTCATAATGCTATTTTACATGGAGCAAAAATAGGAAATGGTGTTTTAATAGGTATGGGTGCAATTATACTTGATGGAGCAGAAATTGGAGATAATTCTATTATTGGAGCTGGAACAATTATTTCTTCTAATAAAAAAATAGAATCAGAAGTATTAGTATTAGGGATTCCTGGTAAAGTAATTCGAAAAGTGACAAAAGAAGAAATTGAAAAAAATTTATTTTGGGTACAAGAATATATAAAATTAGCAAAAAAACATAAAAATTTAAAAAAATAATATTTATGCTTTATAAAATTAAATCATTTTTTTGTATATATAACGGCAAAAAATAGTTAACAAACAATTCAAAAAAAAATATGCAAGTAGATGTATTTATGGATAAAGTTAAGTTTTTATATATTAAAGCCTGAAGGGCTGATATTATTATAGCAATTATTAAATAATTACCAATTAAAACCCCGAAGGGGTGACATTGTTGTAGAAGGTATGTATTTATGGATAAAGTTAAGTTTTTATGCCAATTAACTTAAGTCGTTATATATAGCAAAAAAACATAAAAAATTTAAAATATATGGAGAAAATAAATGTTAACGCAATTAGAGCAAGCAAAACAAGGAATAATTACAGATGAAATGAAACAAATTGCATTAGAAGAAAATGTTTGTGTAGAAGAACTTAAAGAAAAAGTTGCACAAGGAAAAATAGTAATTCTTTATCGACAAAACAAAAAAATTAAACCCGTTGGAATTGGTAAAGGATTAAGAACGAAAATAAATGCAAGTATTGGAACTTCTACTGATTTAATTAATTTGGAAATGGAAATAGAAAAAGCAAAAATAGCAGAAAATTATAAAGCTGATACTTTAATGGAATTAAGTGTTGGCGGTGATTTAGATAAAATAAGAAAAGAAATTATATCTATATCTAATTTACCTGTTGGTAATGTTCCTTTATATCAAGCTTTTTCAGAAGCAATTGAAAAATATGGTTCTGTAGTAAAATTAGAGGAAAAAGAACTTTTTGATATTATTGAAAAACAATGTGCTGATGGACTAAGTTTTATGGCTATTCATTGTGGTATTAACCAAGTTGTTTTAGAAAGATTAAGAAATCAAGGTTATCGTTATGGAGGTTTGGTAAGTAAAGGTGGTGCTTCAATGGTTGCTTGGATGGTTCATAATCAAAAAGAAAATCCTTTATATGAAAAGTTTGAAAAAGTAGTTGAAATTTTAAAAAAATATGATGTAATTTTAAGTCTTGGAAATGGATTACGAGCTGGGTCTATAATGGATTCTACTGATAGGGCTCAAATTCAAGAATTAGTGATTAATTGTGAACTGGCTTGTTATGCTAAAGAAATGGGAGTACAAACAATGGTTGAAGGACCAGGACATATTCCTCTTAATGAAATTGAAGCTAATGTAATTTTAGAAAAATGTTTAAGTAAAGATGCTCCTTTTTATATGTTAGGACCTTTACCTACTGATATATCTATTCCCTATGATCATATTTCTTCAAGTATTGGTGCTTCACTTTCAAGTGCTTATGGGGCTGACTTTATTTGTTATGTAACACCATCAGAACATTTAGGATTACCATATCCCGAAGATGTAAAAACAGGTGTTATTGCAGCAAGAATTGCAGCTCATATTGGAGATATTGTGAAAAATGGAAATATAGAACAAGATATGCAAATGTCAAAAGCACGAAGAGATAGAGATTGGGAAAAACAATATGAATTAGCAATAGATAAAAAGGAAGCAAAAGAATTTCGATTAAATAGACCCAATTCAGATGATTCTACTTGTACAATGTGTGGTAAATTTTGTGCTACAAAAATAGCAAATTCTTATTTTATTTGTGATAAATAAAGAATTATACTAATTTTGAATTTTTCTTGACAAATATGGAGCATTACATTTATGCAATAGCATTATAAAATTGTGAAAAGCTATTTTTACTTAATAAAGTTAAAGCAATAAAACTATAATTAATATTTTGCAAAACTTTAAAAAACTCAAAAAAGGAAGTATATTTTGTTAAAAAGTATGTCTGGTTTTGGTATAGGAAAATATAAAAATTCTCAAGTTTCTTTTACAATTGAATTAATGTCTGTTAATCATCGTTATTGTGAAGTTTCTGTTTCAAAAGAATTTTCTTTTTATGAATTAGAAATAAAAAAAGTAATTAATAATTATGTGAAAAAGGGAAAAGTAAATATAAATATTTTTTATGAAGATTTAAGAAAAACTCCTTATGAAATAAAAGTTGATACAAATTTTATTCAACATTTAGAAAAAATATCCAAAAAATTAAAATTAAAATTCGATCTTAATTTAACAAGTCTTTTAACTTTTCCAAATTTAATTAAGATAGAAAGAAAAAAAGAAAATGAAAAAATATTTTTAAAAAATTTAAAAAAGCCATTAGTTTCTGCTTTGCAAAATTTAGTCAAAACTCGATTAGAAGAAGGAAAAGCTATTGAAAAAGCTTTGTGTTCTGAAATTAATAAAATAGAAATTTCTATGAAACTAATTGAAAATGAAGCACCTTCTGTAATAACAAATTATAAAAAAAAATTATATGATTGTTTAAAAGAAATTTCAAAAGAAGAAATAACTCAAGAAAGAATAAAATTAGAAATAGCTATTTTAACAGATAAAATTGATATTATGGAAGAAATTACAAGAATAAAAAGTCTTTTAAAACAATTTCAATCTTCTTTTGAAAAAGATGAACCAGTAGGGAAAAATCTTGGTTTTTTAACAATAGAACTTTTAAGAGAAATAAATACAATTAGTTCTAAAATATCAGATTTAAAAATAAAAGATGAAAGTATAAAAATAAAAAATTCTTTAGAAACAATTAAGGAGCAAATTCAAAATATAGAATGAAAACTAATATTTTTCAAAAAGGTTTAATATTTGTTATCTCTGCTCCATCTGGAACTGGAAAAACAACTTTGTGTCATAAAGTTAGAAAAGAAATTCCGAACATAAAATTTTCCATTTCTTATACTACAAGACCTATTCGAAAAGATGAAAAAAACGGAGCTGATTATTTTTTTATTTCTGAAGAAATTTTTAAAAAATATATAAAAAATAATAATTTTGCAGAATGGGCAAAAGTTTTTGGAAATTATTATGGAACTTTAAAAGAAAATTTAGAAAATTATATAAATAAAGGACAAGATGTTTTTTTGGATATAGATGTAAAAGGTGGATTTCAAATTAAAAAAAATTATAAAGATAGTATTTTAATATCTGTTTTACCACCTTCAATAAAAGTTTTAAAATGTCGACTTGAAAATCGTAATACAGAAGATAAAAAATCTTTAGAAAAACGACTTAAAAAAGCATCTTCTGAAATAAAACAACTTGAAAAATATGATTATGTAATTATTAATGATTCTTTATCTAAATCTATAGAAACTTTTAAAAATATTATTTTAGCAGAAAGATGTAGAATTAGACCTTTTGCAAAAATTAAATAATTTTATAAGTTTTAATTTATTTGAGAAAAAAATGGAAAAAAAAGAAATTTCTGTAATAATTCCAGTTTTTAATGAAGAAAAAAATATTGATACTTTTATTCATAAATTAATAAAAGTTCTTGTTTCTTTAGAAAAAAGTTTTGAAGTAATTGTTATTGATGATGGAAGTGTTGATCAGACTTTTGAAGTTTTAAAAAAAATAAAAAGTCAATATAATGAAATTAAAATAATTCAATTTAGAAAAAATTTTGGACAATCAGCTGCTTTAGATTGTGGTTTTAAAAATAGTTTGGGAAAAATAATTATTGCTATGGATGGTGATGGACAAAATGATCCTGAAGATATTCCTAAATTTTTAGAAAAAATTGATTGTGGATATGATTTAGTTAGTGGTTGGAGGAAAAAACGAAAAGGAAATTTATTGTGTCGAAAAATTCCTTCATTTGTAGCTAATAAATTTATTTACTGGATTTCTAAAGTTAAATTACATGATTTTGGTTGTACATTTAAAGCATATAAAAAAGAAATTATTGAAGAATTTCATCTTTATGGAGAAATGCATCGTTTTATTCCAGCATTGATAAATAATATTGGTATTAAAATAGCTGAAATTGAAGTTAAAGATAATATTAGAGAATTTGGTAAATCTAAATATGGAAATTCTCGTATTTTAAAGGTCTGTATAGATTTAATTAAAGTAAAATTTTTGTTAACTTATTCTATAAATCCTATGCAAATATTTGGAGGAATAGGTTTTTTTTCTTTACTTTTTTCTTTTATATTAGGATTTATTCTTTGTTATAATAAATTAATTCAAAATGTTCCTTTTACTCGTAATCCTTTTCTTTTATTAACTGTATTTTTTGGTTTAATTGGAGTGCAATTTATTATTTTAGGTTTATTAGCAGAAATGTTAACAAGAATATATTATGAATTACAAAATAAATCTACTTATACTATAAGAAAAATAATTTAATGAATCTCCTCCGCCATAAATGGCGGAGTATTTTCTCTGCAAGGAAAATATATTTTTATTGTGCCAATTCATTCCCGTCTCAAGAGACGGGGTATTTTTGGCACTCACAGATAAAAAGGAATAAAAAAAATGCATAAAATTTGTATTATTGGAACAGGTTATATAGGGTTAGTTTCTGGAGCTTGTTTTGCAGAATTAGGAAATAAAGTTATTTGTGTTGATCAAGATCAAGAAAAAATTTTTTTATTAGAACAAGGAATATGTCCAATTTATGAACCAGGTTTATCAGAATTAATAATAAAAAATAAACTTGCGAATAAATTATTTTTTACTACTGATATAGATACAGCAATAAAAGAATCAGATATAATTTTTATAGCAGTAGGAACTCCTCCTTTAGAAAATGGAGAAGCAGATCTTAGTGCTATTGAAGATGTTTCAAAAATAATTGCTAAAAAAATGAATGGATATAAACTTATTGTAGAAAAATCAACAGTTCCAATAAAAACTAATCTTTGGGTAAAACATACTATAAAAATTCATCAAAATGAACATTTAGATTTTGATTTGGCTTCTAATCCAGAATTTTTACGAGAGGGTAGTGCAGTTCAAGATTTTATGAAACCAGATAGAATTGTTATAGGAGTGGAATCAGAAAAAGCAGAAAAAATTTTAAAAGAATTATATGCTCCTTTAAATTCTTTAATTATTGTTACTGATATCAATAGTGCTGAATTAATTAAACATGCTTCTAATTGTTTTTTAGCAATGAAAATTTCTTATATAAATGTAATTTCAGATTTATGTGAAAAAATTGGAGCAGATATTGAAAAAGTAGCATTTGGAATGGGTACTGATAAAAGAATTGGATGTTCTAGTTTAAAAGCTGGATTAGGATTTGGTGGTTTTTGTTTTCCTAAAGATTTATCTGCTTTTATTAAAATTGCTAAAGAAACAGGTGTAAATTTTAATTTTCTTGAAGACACATTAGCAATAAATAAAAAAAGAAAAGAACAGTTAGTTAAAAAAATAAAAGATGCACTTTGGATTCTTTCTAATAAAACCATAGGAATACTTGGACTTTCTTTTAAACCCGATACAGATGATCTTAGAGAAGCTTCTTCTCTTTATATTATTGAAATGCTTCAAAAAGAAAATTGTAATATTAAATTTTATGATCCAGTAAGTATGCCAAAAGCAAAAAAAATACTTACCAATGTCACTTTTTGTGATACTCCTTATGAAGTAGCACAAGATAGTGATTGTTTAGTAATATGTACTGAATGGCAAGAATTTAAAGAATTAGATTTAGAAAAAATAAAAAAATTGTTAAAAAAACCTATTATAATTGATGGTAGAAATATTTTTGATGATGAAAAAATGAAAAATTTAGAATTTATTTATAAACGATTTGGAAAATAAAATTTATAATTTTAAATTTATTAGGGAAAAAGGAGCAAAAATGTTTAAAAAAATATTTTTTAGTTTAGTTCTTTTATTATGTGTAACAATGAATATAAGTTATGGAGAAATAAAAGTTGTTGATACTATAAATCTTATTCCTAATGGAAATAAAGTAAATGGATTAGGTCCAAGTGCCTTATGTGTATTAGGAACTAAGGTATATGTGGCTAATGAATGGAGTGATAGTGTTTCAATAATAGATACAGG
>JBDRGX010000005.1:0-2569 GCA_043817485.1 bacterium | reverse complement strand
AAAAGTATGTTTATTGGCTTCAATAGATTTTTTAGCTAAATCATATTGGAGATGTGGAACTGTAGCAATAAAAATTAAATCTATATCAGGATCATTTAGCATTTCATCATAATTAGTAGTTAATTTTTTAGGATGGTAAAGGTTATTACATTTTTTTAATCGTTCTTCATTCAAATCACAAAGCATTTCAAAAGAACAATTTGGATTGTTAACAATAGATGGAATATGATGTGTCATATTTAAAGGACCTGCTCCTAAAACACCTATGCCAACTTTTTTATTCATTTTTGTTTATTCTCCTTTTAATTAAAATAACACTTTTTAATAACTTGTAGAGATGCAAAACTTTTACATCTCTACAAGTTATAGTTTTTACTTCAACATCAGCATTTTTTTACAATTTTGTGTTTTGTTATTTATAATTGTTTCATAAAAATACATTCCAGATGAAACTTCTTTTCTTAAATTATCTCTTCCATCCCAATATACTGAATTACTTGCATTGTTTGTAATTACTTCTCTAACTACTTGGCCTAATATATTGTATATTTTTATTTTAGTATTATTTGAAGATTTGTTGTTTGAGATTTCTAATGGGATATAACATTCGGGATTAAATGGATTTGGGTAATTTTCAATTTTAGATAAATTCATTGAATTTTTATCATAATTTAAAGAAGTGTTTTCTACTGTCATTATAAATGAATCATCTTTTCTATAATTAGAATCAGAATTAAATTCTTCAATAATTGCTTTATCTCCATTTATCATCATATAAACTGCACCCTGCCAACCTGGCCATATTCCTACAAGTGGAACATCAGTAGCATCATTTCCTTTGTATTTATTGAGAAATTTTGCCATCCATAAACTTTCCTGCCAACGCATACTATTCCCACCAGATACTGTTACATTATAAATACCATTAGAAACTTGATTCCCATCTTTATCTATTTGATGTGTTCTTTGATAAACATGATCATGTCCATTAAAAACTGCTTTCACACCATTAAAAATTTTATAAATTTGAATTTATGTTGTAATAAATTATGATGTTTAAAACTAATTTTTTGATTTTACAAAAATTAGTTTTAGTTATTGCTTATTTTTCGCATTAAACCCCTAATATTTTTAATTTTAAAATTTATAAAAATAATTACAAAAATCATCTTTTTTTAACCATTTTCATAATTATATCTATAAATATTTTGAAAAACTTAAAGAAATCCTTTATACTTTTTATTTCTTTGTATATTCTTTTAATCTGATAAAATTGTAAATAAAATTCTAAATATGCTCTCATTTGTAATCTAACAAGTTCTTTTTTATTTCTTCCTTTAGGAACATAAACAGGTTGATAATTACTAAAACCAGAAACTGTACTTAATTGTGGCCAATCTTGTTCTGTTATTTTCAATCCTTCATTTTGAGCTATTTCAAATAATTTTGTTCCTGGATATGGAGTTATTAGAGAAAATTTTGCTTCTGTTAATTTTAATTTTTTAGCATATTTTATTGTTTTTATAGATTCTTCTTTTGTTTCACCTGGTATTCCCAAAATAAAACTTCCTCTTACCTCCATACCAGATTTTTGTGCTAATTTAACTGCTTTTTCATTTTCTTCTATTTTTACATTTTTATTTAATGTATCTAATAATTTTTGAGAATGTGTTTCTAATCCAAAAAATATTCTTATACAACCAGATTTTCTCATTAAATTCAACATTTTTTCATCTACTAAATCTACTCTTGTTTCACATCCCCATTCAATTTTTTTATGATAATTTTTTTGAATTAGAAGCAAACATATTTCTTCAACTCTTTTTTTATTAACACAAAAATTATCATCAAGAACAAAGAAAAAAGTAGTTCCATTTTCAATAAAAGAACCTATTTCTTCTACTACATTTAAAGCACTTCTTGTTCTATATTTTTCTCCTAAAATATTTTTAGCTGAACAAAAAATACAATTAAAAGGACATCCTCGAGAAGTAATAATTGTTTCTACATATTTTTCAAAAGGAAGAAGTTTTCTATTTGGAAAAGGAAGAATATCTAAATTAGAAATTGGAACACGATCTTTATTATGAATAACAATTCCATTATCATTTTTATAAGAAATTCCATCTATTCCTGTTAAATCAAAATTTTTATTGATAGATTCCCAAAAAGTAATTTCTCCTTCCCCTCTTATTACAAAATCAACTTCATTATGTTTTAAAACATTTTCTGAAAAAAAAGAAGGATGTATTCCACCCATAGAAGTTTTTATACTTGGAGAGATAGATTTTATTATGGATAAAATACGAAGAGCTTCATGAAAAGTAGGTGTACAAGCACTTATTCCAACAATATCTGGAAGAAAATGCTCAAAATATTTTTCAAAAAAAATTTTAGATAATTCTTGTATTTGAGCATCAACTATTTTTACATTAACACCTTGTTTTTCTAAATAAGTAGCAATATATAAAAGTCCCATTGGAAGTCGTAAAGAAAGAATTTTTCCTGCTTCGCCATATTGTTCTTTTAGATTAAAAGAAGGATTTATTAGCAAAATATTCATTATTTT
>JBDRGX010000004.1:0-2906 GCA_043817485.1 bacterium | reverse complement strand
TAAACTTATTGATTATTCAATCAAATCAATAACTGCTGAAAAAGATGCTTTAGGAGAATCTTCTATTAAAGTTGATTATAAAAATAAAATTTATTCAAGTAGAGCCACAAGTACAGATGTTATTGAAGCAAGTATTTTATCTTATATTAATGTAATTAATAAAATTGTAAGAAGTGAAAAAAGAATTAAAATTTAGTTAAAATTGTATTTTAACATTGTTTAATGTCAAATTGCATTTAAGATGTTTTATATTGTCAAGAGTTGAAATTCTTCACCTTGAACCGACGATTCAAATCGTCGGTCGGTTCACCTACACAAACTCAAAATGAGAAATCTCTCATTTCAAACAGCTTTTGTTATTAAGCATTCTTATCATTTCAAATGGCTTTTGTCATTTCGAAACGAAGTGAGAAATCTCATCACCCTTCAATTAAATTTTTCTATTCATGATTAACAGCAACAACCAGATTGTTTTTCTTCTCTCTTCTCCATTTAGTGATACTCTTAGATATGAGATTTCTCCTATCGTCGAAATGACAAACTTTCAGATTACACAATTGAGATAATCAGTAGCAACACTATAACTATAGCACTTTTATTGAGATTAGTATAATATGCTATATGTGCTTCTTATGCTTAAATCACGATTTTGAACCGACGATTCAAATCGTCGGTTCATCATATTTGTTAATTTTTTTCTTGAATTTTTTGATAAATGTGTTTTTGCTGGTGTGATATAGCCATTTTTTTTTAATTTATATCCCTTATTGAAAAAATAAAAGATAAATAGTATATATTATAGCAATAATAATAAGTAATATTAGAAAAAATGTTAAACCAAATGTTTTATTTTTTGGTTTTGGTTGAAAATTTCTTATTGGCACATTTTCTATTTTATCAAGATGTTCTTTATATTCTTTTTCTGACATTTCTTTTGTTTCTTTTATTTTCATAAGATTTTCTACTTCTTCTTTTAAAGCTTTTTCTTTTTCTTGTAAAGAAGAAAACATCATTGTTCCTTCTTTTTGTTCAGGTTTCCACATTCCTCTATGTCCAATTCTTTTATCTATATTAAATAGCAAGGTATGATGACAAATACTAATTTTATCCTCATCTTTAATTTCACATTCAGTAATTTCTTGTCCATTTAAAAAAGTTTTATTTGGAGTTTTTAAATCTGTTAATATATAAATTCCACCTTTTTCTTGTTTTATTTTTGCATGTTTTCGAGAAACTAATAAATTATCCAAAACAATATCATTATTTTTGTCTCTACCAATATAAATAACACGCTTTTTTAAAATATATTTATCAACTATTTCTTCACCTAATTGAACTGTTATTTGTGGCATTTTTTTTATTTCCTTTTTTTTGATTTTTATACCAAAATGCAATCAAAATAATAATAAGGATTCGACGATAAGACCAATACAGTTAGCAATTAATTGCAACTTTGGATTATATGAATTTATCTATTTCAGAATATTGATCTATTTTTGAAATTAAATCTTTAATTTTTGTTTTTACATTATCTTTTTCTGTTTTTAATTTATTTATTTCTTCTTGTAAAAAAACATTTTCTTCTTTTATTTTTTCATAAGAAGAAATAAGATTATTTATTTTAGTTTCTAATGTATCTAATTGTTCTAATTTTTCCAACATATCTAATTGTTCTAATTTCATACTAAATATCTCCTTTTTAATCAAAAAATCTATATTTAATTAAGACATATATTGCTTTTATACCATCTTTCCAAGTTATTTTTTTACCTTCTTTATAATCTCTTCCATAATAAGAAATAGGAACTTCATAAAGTCTTATATTTTGTTTTAAAATTTTTGCTGTAATTTCTGGTTCAATATCAAATTTTTTAGATTTTATTGTAATATTTTTTATTATTTCTGTTTTAAAAACTTTTGCTCCAGTTTCCATATCAGATAAAGTAGTATTATATAAAATATTAGTTATGCCAGTTAAAAATTTATTTCCCAAATAATGCCATATCAAAAAAACTCTATGAATTCCTAAAAAACGAGAGCCATAAACTGCATCTGCATAACCTTCTTTAATAGGTTTAATTAAAATAAAATAATTCTCTGGATCATATTCTAAATCTGCATCTTGAATTATTATTATATCTCCTTTTACTTCATTAAATCCTGTTTTTAAAGCAGCGCCTTTTCCTTGATTTTTAGAATGATATAAAATTTTAATATTATTTTCTTTTATGTTTTGAAGAATTTCTTTAGTACCATCAGTAGAACCATCATCTACAATAATAATTTCTTTTTCTAAATTAATTTTTTGTATTTTTTCCAATATTTTTAATATTGTATTTTTTTCATTAAAAACTGGTATGACAATAGAAATCATTATTTTTTTCTCAAGTTTTATTTAATTATTTTGTTATGTTTAAAAATTATTATATACTATTTTTTTTGTCAAGAATAAGTTTTGTAAAACAAATTATTTTATAAAATTCTAAATTTATGAGTATAAATATTCATTCGATTACCTCTAACAAAACCAATTAATGTAATTCTCATTTTTTCTGCTATATTTATAGCCAAATCTGTAGGAGCTGATCGAGAGATAATAATTGAAATATTTCGTTTTACAACTTTTAATAAAATTTCTGAGGAAATTCTACCACTTGTTAAAATAATTTTATCACTTGTATCTATATTTTTCATTAAACATTCACCAAATATTTTATCAATAGCGTTATGTCTACCTATATCTTCAGTAAAAAGTTCTATATTTTTTAAATTACATAAAGCTGATGAATGAACTCCACCTGTTTGTAAAAATAAAAGAGATTTTTTTTTGAAATTCTGCCATTAAATCTAAAATATCTATATAATTAACTTGCATATTTGATTGAATTATTTTACAATCAATATCA
>JBDRGX010000003.1:0-17853 GCA_043817485.1 bacterium | reverse complement strand
TAGGAATATTATGGATTTTCTTTATAGAATTTATTGAAAATTTAAAAAAGAAAGAAGATGAAGAAATTAAAAGATTGCTTGAAGAAATTTCAAAAATTCAAAAAGATATTAAAAAAACATGGATTAATTTTAAAAATATTTTAAATTTTAAAAAATAATATAAAAATTAAATTTAGGAGGTTTATATGAAATACATAAAAACAATTTTATGTTTATTATTTCTTTCTTTACTAATTTCTTTTTCTAATGCTTATACAATTAAGATAGGTGAAAAATTAATTTATAAAATAAAAATTTTAAATGTTTCAGTTGGAACACAAATTTTACATGTTGTTGGTATAAATCAAATAAATAATAAAGAAACTTATAAAATTTTTTATGAATTAAAAAGTTCAGATTTTTTAAATAGGTTTTATAACCTTCATGATATCATTTATGTAAATATGGATAAACAAACTTTTCATCCTATTCAAATAGAGAAAAAAATTAAAGAAGGAAAATATGAAAATCATGTTTTAGCTAAATTTAATTTTGAAGAGAAAAAAGTTTATGTACGGGAAAAAAATAGAGAATTTACCAAAGATCTTCTTCCATCTACTTTTGATTTTATTTCTATAGTTTATTATATGAGAAATCAGAATTTAAAAGTAGGAAAAAAATTTAGAATAGGAATGTTTGGAGGAAGAGAAATTACTTCTAATGTAATAACAGTGGAAGGAAAAGAAAAAATTAAAATACCATTTGGTACTTTTGAAACTATTGTAATTGTTCAAAAGCCAGAAGCTCTTAAAATTTGGTTCACTAATGATGCTGATTGTATTCCTGTTAAAATAGAAGTTCAATTGAAATATGGTTATTTATCAGCAGTTTTAGATAAAGTTGTTAAGGAATAATTTTTAATGAAAGTTTTAGTTGCAGGTGGAGCAGGTTATATTGGATCTCATGTAGTGAAAATGTTAGGAGAAAAGGGATATTTTATTATTGTTGTTGATGATTTAAGTCAAGGCAAAAAAGAACATGTACTTTATGGAGAATTTATACAAGGGAATATTGGTGATATTAATTTAATGGAAAGGATTTTTCAAGAAAATCAAATAGAATTTGTAATTTATTTTGCTGCTAATACTTCTGTAGAAGAATCTATAAAAAATCCAAATAAATATTATCGAAATAATGTTGTTAATTGTTTAAATTTTCTTGATTCAATGATAAAACATAATGTTAAAAAAATTATTTTTTCTTCAACTGCAGTAGTTTATGGTATTCCTGAAGAAATTCCTATTAAAGAAAATGAAAAAACAAAACCAATAAATCCTTATGGAAAAACTAAATTAATAATAGAGCAAATATTAGAAGATTTTGATAAAGCTTATGGATTAAAGTATATTGCTTTACGGTATTTTAATGTTGCAGGAGCTGAGCCATCTGGTAAAATTGGAGAAAATCATAATCCCGAAACACATCTTATTCCAAAAATTTTAAAAAGTTTATCTGGGAGTGCCAAGAATGTCCCGTCTTTTGAGACGGGGATGGATTGGCACAATAATAATATATTTTCCTTACAGAGAAGATCCCCCTCCATTTATGGTGTGGTAGATTCATTAGAAAAAAGAGAAATTTTTGAAATTTATGGAGATGATTATTTAACAAAAGATGGTACTTGTATTAGAGATTATATTTATGTAAATGATGTAGCACAAGCTCATATTTTAGCATTAGAATATTTATTAAATAAAAATTGTGAAAGTAAAATTTATAATTTAGGAAGTGAAAAAGGATTTTCTGTTAAAGAAATAATTGATAAAGTAGAAAAAGTAACTAAAAAAAAAGTTTTGGTTAAAATAACTTCTCGAAGAGAAGGAGATATTCCAGTTTTAATTGCCAGTTCAGAAAAAATTAAAAAAGAATTAGGTTGGAAAAGACAATGTGAAGATATTGAATTTATAATAAAAACATCATGGCAATGGTTTTTAAAGAAATTATAAAGAATTATTTAAAATATTGTGTATGATTAAGGAAATAATAATGAATAAAAAATTTGTAAATATATCCATAGTTCTTTATAAAAATAATAAAAAACAAATTCAAAAAGTTATAAATATGTTAATCAAAAATTTAGATATAAATCTTTATCTTATAGATAACTCACCAACAAATACATTAAAAGAATTAGCTAATATTGATCAAAGAATAGAATATATTTTTAACAATGCAAATCTTGGCTATGGAAAAGGACATAACATAGCTATGCAAAAAAGCATAAAAGAAAATATAAAATATCATCTTGTGATGAATCCTGATGTGTATTTTGAAGAAGGAGTGTTAACAAATTTATATGAGTTTATGGAGAAAAATTTAGATGTTGGTTTGGTTATGCCGAAAGTTTTTTATCAGGATGGGAATATTCAGTATTTATGCAAACTGTTACCAACTCCATTTGATTTATTTGGTAGAAGATTTTTATCTTTTTTACCGTTATTTAAAAAATATATAGAAAAAAGAAACAAAATATATGAGCTTAGAATTACAGAATATGATAGTATGATGGAAGTTCCTTATTTGTCTGGTTGTTTTATGTTTATGAGAGTAGATGTGTTAGAAGAAGTGGGATTATTTGATGAGAGGTTTTTTATGTATTTAGAAGATGTTGATTTAAGTAGAAGAATTCATACTCATTACAAAACAGTTTATTATCCAAATGTAAATATTTATCATGAATATAGAAAAGACTCTTATAAAAATTTTAAAATACTTTTACTTCATATAAATAGTGCAATAAAATATTTTAAAAAATGGGGATGGGTTTTTGATAAAGAACGAAAATTAATAAATGAAAAGGTTTTAAATAATATTCATTTAAAAGTAAAAGAAGAAAATGGAACTTAATGCTTGTATAATAAAATCAATTCAAGATTTATTTTAGGACATCGTATATTGAATTTAAAATTTTACAGAAATTTCAAAAAAAGCCAGAAGAATAAATCAAAAACTCAAAAAATAATATTTGATTTGAGTATAAATTCTGCAACTAAAGCAGGTATTTCAGTTTTTGCCAGTAATATTTATAATTCGTTAACAAAAGAAATTTCAACTGATAGGAGAATTAAAGCATATTTTAATCCATTTTCTGTTATTGGAAAAGTGGGTTTTAAAAGAAAAATAATATCTTTATTAAGACAAGCTTATAATGAACTAATTATTTTTGCTGGAAATAACATTGATTTTTATTATTTTCCATCTACTGAAATTCCTTTGTCTATTTTATTATTTAAAAGAAAATTTGGCATTACTGTATATGATTTAGCAGCATGGCATAATAAAGGAATTACTACCAAATATGCCAATTTTCGGATGAAGTTACTTCCTATAGCAATTAATCGGGCAGAAAAAATTTTCACAATATCTCAGTACTCAAAAAAAGATATAAGTTTAACTTTTAAAAAAGATTTAAGCAAAATAATAGTTTTGGAAGCTGGATTAAAACAAGATTTTTTATTACAAGACAAAGAAAATAATGATGAAAAATTTTTTACACCTGAATTATATTTGCTTAATGTAGGTTCACTTGAGCCAAGAAAAAATATAATTTTTTTAATCAATGTTTTTGAATTGTTACTTGAATCTTTAAATAATAATTTTAAAGAAAAATTAATGCTTGTATTGACTGGTGGAGAATCATGGAATTTTAATCCAATTAAAGAAAGAATAAAAAATAGTCCATATAAAAATAAAATTTTAATTCTTGGAATGGTTGAATCAAACTTTTTACCTAAACTATATAAAAATGCAGTAGCCATGGTTTATCCTTCTATTGCTGAAGGTTTTGGGATTCCTGTTATAGAATCATTATCTCAGGGAACACCTGTTTATATTCAAAATAATACTTCTTTAACTCAATTTAAGGATTTTGGGGCGAATGTTATGGATAATTTTAATGAAGATGAACGGGTAAAAGAAATAAAAAAGTGTATTGAATGTAAGCAAAGGGTTGATAAAGATATGATTAAGAAAGTGAAAGAAAGTTTTTCATGGGCATATAGTGCAGAAAAATTAATAGCTTCAATTTAATTTTTTATGTAATTTTTGTTATTTGGCTTTGTTGTAAAAAAATTGGTTAAAAAAATGATCACAAATATTGTTATAGAAAAAATTATTTAAAAGAATATTTTGTGAAATAAAAAATATTATTAAAGAAATAAAAATGGAAGAGTTAAATAAAAGTAAATTAAATTTCAAAAAAAATGTTTTGTTAAAAAAATTTACAACTTATCATATTGGTGGTTTAGCAAAATATTTTTTTATAGCAGATAAAATAGAAGATTTATTAAATGCTTTAATTTGGGCTAAAAATAATAACCTTTTATATTTTTTAATAGGCGCTGGTTCTAATATTATTATTTCTGATAAAGATTTTTTAGGACTTGTTATTAAATTAGGTAAAGATTTTGATAAAATAAAAATAGAAAAAGAAAAAGTTATTGTTGGATCAGCAGTTAAAATTTCTCGATTAGGAAATTATTTAATTAATAAAGGTTTCGAAGGGTTTGAATTTATGTGTGGTATTCCGGGAACAATTGGTGGTGCTGTAAAAATGAATGCTGGAACAATTGAAGGAGAAATTAAGGATAATATAATTTCTGTTAAAGTTCTTACTTCTCAATTAGAAATAAAAAATATTAAAAAAGACAACATTGAATTTTTTTATAGATTTTCTAATGTTGCTGAAAAAGGAGAAATTATATTAGGGGCAGAATGGAGTTTTAAAAATAAAGCAAAAATAAAAGATTTGAAAAAAAAAGTAAAAGAAATTCTTTTGCAAAGAAAAATTAAACAACCTGAAATAAAAAAAAATTGTGGTTCAGTTTTTAAAAATCCTTGCAATGATTGTCATTCTGCAGCATGGTATATAGAGCAAGCTGGATTAAAAGGAATGCAAATAGGAGATGCACAAATTTCTTTAAAACATGCTAATTGGATTGTTAATTTAGGGAATGCTACAGATTGTGATGTAAAATTTTTAATTTCTCATATTCAAAAAGTAGTTTTGGAAAAATTTAATATTAAATTAAAAAGGGAAGTTATTTATATCCCAGAAGATATTTTTTAAAAATGGATAAATATATATTTTTTATATACAAAAAAGTTGAACAATTATTTCCAAAACAAATTCAAACATTAATAAATCGTATTAAAATTTCTTCAATTGGTTATCGATTTGCTAGTGGTATGTTTTGGAATTTAATTGGAATGTTAGTTTCTCGTGGAGCAATTTTAATATCTATGATTTTTATTGCACGATTACTTAAAAAAGAAATATTTGGACAATTAGCAATTGTTCAAAGCACTATTGCTACATTTCAAATTTTTGCTGAATTTGGAATGGGTTTAACTACTGCAAAATATGTAGCAGAATTTAAAACAACATCTTTAGAAAAAACAGGTAGAATTATATTACTTTCTAATATTGTAGTACTAATAATAAGTTTTATTTTATCTACAATACTTTTTTTATTATCTCCATTTCTTGCTGCAAAAATACTTGTAGCACCACATTTAAAAACTGCTTTACAAATAAGTGCTTTTTTATTTTTGTTAATATCTTGGAACGCAGTGCAAACTGGAATTCTTGTAGGATTAGAAGCATTTAGATCTATTACCAATGTTAATTTATTGGGAGGAATATGTAGTTTTTTTTTATTGATTATATGTACTTATTTTGGAAAACTTAATGGTGCAGTTTTAGGATTAGCATTAAGTGCAGGTTTTAATGCTTTGTTGAATTATATTTTTTTACAAAAAGAAATTAAAAAAAATAACATTTCTTTTTTATCTCCTATAATTAAAGAAGATTGGAAGATTTTAATAAATTTTAGTTTACCTGTAGTTTTGACTGGTTTGATGATAACTTTAGCAAATTGGACATGTAATACAATTTTAATTAATAAAGTAGGTTATGCTGAACTGGGAATTTTTAATGCAGCAAATCAGTGGTTTTTAGTTTTAATATTTTTACCAAGAGTAGTAAGTCAAGTTACTTTACCAATTTTATCTGATTATATAGGGAAAAAAAATAAAGTTGATGCTTCTAAACTTTTTAGTTTATCAGTAAAAATAAATGCAATAATATCTATTTTTTTAGTTTTAATTTTATCTTTTTTAAGTCCAATGATTATGAGTTGTTATGGTGAAGGATTTTCTAATAGTTGGCCTGTTCTTATAGTTGTTTTATTTACATCTGCATTAGTAGCAATACATTCTCCATGCGCTGATTTAATTACTGCTTCAGGTAGTTTATGGTCAGGGCTTGTAATAAATTTAGGATGGAGTTTAATTTTTATAGGATTAACTATTTTTTTGATTAAATTTGGAGGGATGGGATTAGTAACTTCCAGATTTATTGCTTATTTTATACATACTATATTGTTATTTTTATTTATAAAAAAAATATTTAATCAAAAAAAATTTAATTAGATAATTTAGAAATATTTGTTAATAAGTTTAATTGATGACTAAAAACAAAAAAATTGAAATAAATCAGTAATTGTGGAAATAATTGAATAATCATAAAAGTGTGTCCTTATAGATGAAAAAGCAAATAGTTAAAATTGTGTAGAAAAGGTATTTTGTTTGAGACAAAAAATAGGTAGAAAATGAAAAAAATTTTAAATTATATAATGATATTAAATACTTTTTTAGGTGGATTTGTTTTATTTACATATCCATTTGAGTTTTATTTTAGTTATATTATTATATTCTTTTTTTTAATATATTGTATGATGTATAAAAGTATTTTTATTAATAAAACATTTATTCGAATATTGCTAATAATTTCTTTATTGTCAATTATAAATATTTACAAAGGAAATAACACATTTTTTTTATATATAAAACAATTTTTTGGGATTCTAATAACAGGAATTGGTTTTTATATGCTATTTAAAATTAATGAAAATAATGTAGTAAAATTATTCAAAATATATTTAAATATTTCTTTTATAATGGCTTTAATTGCTATTTTCCAAGAAATAAATTATTTAATAGGTTTTAAATATGGATATGATTTTTCTTTTTTTATCTCTAAATATAGATTAGATTCAACAGATTTTGGTTTGTTAAGAGTAAGTGGTATTGTTTCTGAACCTTCTCAGTTTGCTATATCTATGATGCCAGCAGTTTTTATAAGTATGGTTAATTTAATAACATTTAAAAAATTATTTATAAATAATTTTAAAAATTTAATAATAATAATAAGCGTACTTTTAACTTTTTCTTCATTAGCATATATAGGTTTTTTACTTTGTTTAATAATGATTTTATTTAATTTAAAAAATTCTAAATATGTTATTACATTTATGTTGCTTTTTGTTTTACTAATAAGTATTTCTGTTAATGTTCCAGAAATAAAAGAAAGATTCAGTGGTTTATTTTCTGTTTTTACCACAGGTTTTGGTTTAGAAAATTTGAATTTAAGTGTTTTTGCATTTGCAAGTAATACATTAGTAGCATATCAAAGCTTTATTAAAAATCCATTATTTGGTTCTGGGATAGGAAGTCATCCGATTTCGTATGAAAAATATATCAGCAAGTTTGTAGATATTAATAAAGAAGAAATAAAAGAAATAATATTTATTAATGCCGCTGATGCTAATTCTTTATTTTTAAGAATTGTTTCTGAATTGGGATTAGTAGGCATGGGAATACTTTTCTTTTTTATATTTAAATTTTATATTTCTCGTAAAAAAGATTCTTTTTTATGGATAATAAGTAATGCAGTGTTGAGTTTATTATTAGTAAAACTTATAAGAGAAGGTCATTATTTTTACAATGGATTTTTTTTCTTTATTTGGTTATATTATTTTACTTATGGAAAAATTGGTAGTGATTATTTAACAGTTAATAAATGAATTTAATACACTATTATATTAACTAATAAAAAAGCATTTCTAAAAAATTGGGGAAAAACTTTATTTTCAAAAATGACAATTTGTAAAAAAATTACTTTTTTTTTGAAAGGATTAAAAGTGTTAAAATTCTATTTTGATAATATTATATTTTCGCTTCAAAAAATAGGTGGGATTTCTTTATATTGGAGTGAAATTTTAAAAAGATTACAAGTAACAAAATTACAAAATATTGTTTGTTTTGAGTCTTCTGATAAGGCGTTAAATAATATATTTCGAAGAAATATATTACAAAAAAATATTGATAATGAAAAAATGAAAATAATTGCAGAAAAGTTACCTAAATATTTTTTAAGATATTTGCCTTTAAGTGTTAAAATTCCTTCAAAAAATATTTTTCATTCAAGCTATTATAGAGTATCTTTGCAAAAAGATATTGTAAAATTTACAACTGTTTATGATTTTACATACGAGTATTTTAGAAAAGGATTTGCAAAATATCTTCACTCTTGGCAAAAAGGTTTTTCTTTTAAACATTCTGATGGAATAATTTGTATATCTGAAAATACAAAAAAGGATCTATTGAAATTTTATCCATATATAAATGAATCAAGAATCAAAGTTATTTATCTTAGTGCAGGTAATGAGTTTTTTGCATTAAATTGTGCTTTTGATGAATTAAAAAATTCGTTTAAAGAAATTGTAGGAAAAAAATATATGTTATTTATTGGGAGTAGAGATAGTCATGAAAATTTTAAGATAGCAATTGATATATTAAAAAGTTTAAATGAATATTGTTTAGTAGTTATTGGTAAAGTATTTGATAATATAGAAAAGAAATTATTGAAATCAATACAAGATAGAGTATTTCATGTTTGCAATATTGATAGCAAGATGTTAAACATTTTATATAATAACGCCTTTTGTCTGCTTTATCCATCAAGTTATGAAGGTTTTGGACTTCCAATTTTGGAAGCAATGAAATCTGGATGTCCTGTTGTTAGCACAAATCTTTCTTCTATTCCAGAAGTTGTTGGAGATGCAGCTTTATTAGTTAAAGAATTATCTGTAAGTGCTTTTGTGGATCAGATAAAAATATTAAATAATTCTGAATTTAGAAAAGAGTTAATTCAAAAAGGTTTTGTACAAGCTGAAAAATTTAGTTGGGATAAATGTTTTAATGAAACAATGGAATTTTATCAAGAAATTTACAAATTAAAATTTGGAGAAGAATTTTAAAAAAAATATAACTGGTTTATAATTGCAAAAATATGATAATCTATATTTGTATTTTTATAAACTTACAAAACATAAATAAGGAGAAAAAAGTGTTAATTAAAAAAGAAGAAATTACGATATCTAATTTTTTAAATATTTTTAAAAAAATAATAGAAATAAAAAATAATGCGGGAATTATTTCTATTATTAATAATCCAAAAGATTTATTAGATAGGGCTAAATTATATGGGATTCAATATAAAAATGGTTCTTATGGTTGGGCATCAAATATTTGGAGTAGAAGTGCTGCGGGTTCTTTGGTAATAGATAAAGAAGAAGATTTAACTTCTGAATGCAAAGAATTAATGAATACTGTTTTAGAACAAATTCTTTGTAGACCTTTAATTCAAGTTGATGCTAATTTAGGACAACCAGATTCTTATTCAGAAATGAAAGCTCGTTTATATATAGATCCACAATTTCCAGACATTGCTTATAGATGGAAAGAATTAAATTTTAATGGAACCTTTGAAGGAGAACCAGATGCTACTATTTTTTGCATTCCTCATTATTTAGAAAATCCAATTATTTCAAATACTTCAGAAATGCTTAAAATAATTAGATTTCCTCATTATAATTATACAATCATTACTTGTTCTTCGTATCAAGGAGAATGTAAAAAAGGATTTCTTTCTCATTGGATTTACAATGTTTATAAAAAAGGTGGTACTGGTGAACATGCTTCTTTAAAAGAATTTACAGTAAAAAAAATTGATAACAAGAAAAAAAGAATAGTAATGGGTACTTGGGGATTATCAGGTAGTGGAAAATCAACACATGGAATGTATATATTTAATGAAAAAACAGAATCTATTTATAAAGATAAATTTGGAATAAATGTTTTGGATTTAGTTTCTGATCAAGTAATAAAAAATGATGATATTATTGGAATTTTTGAAGATAGAGTAGAATCTCCAGAAAGAGGTGCTTGGTCAAAAACAGAAGATGTTAATGAAACTCAAATTGCTATGTTTACTGCTGGAATGGCTAAAAGAGCACTTCATGAAAACACTGAATTTGATGAAAATGGAGATGTAAGTTTTAAAGGTAAGTTGTATCAATATCATAATAAACTTAATAGAAATGCACGAACAGTTTTTTATCTTAATGATACAGGTTATTATGATGGTAATGTCAATTCTACAGAACCTCTTAATATGGCTGTATTTATTAGTCAGGGATATATTTCTGATTTTGCTTGGTTAAAAATAAATGATATGAATTTTGCAGCTAAAGTTTTAGCAGATGGTAGAACTATTGGACATCCATCTCAAGGAAGTAAAGGTGTAGGTGAAGAAAAATATGAAAGTAGATATTGTTTACCTTTTACTATAGGAGTTGGGTGTAGTGCTCATGTAAATAGATTTCATCAATTTTTGGTAAAACGAAAAGAAACAAATAATCCAATAGAAGTATATCAAATTAATACTACTGGAAGAATTGGAGCAGAATATGAATGGGACCAAAAAAAAATAGGAGAAAATGAAATAAATTTTCCTAAAGTTAAATTCATTGAAGTAAATGGCAAAAATAAACCAATAGGAGGAGAAAGTCCTTCTATTGAAGAAACAGAACTTTTTTTACTTCAAGCAGCAAGAGGAGCGGTTAAATATGAATCACATCCTATTTGGGGAAATAAAGTTTTAATGCCAATAGAAGTAGAAGGGATTTCAAAAAAAAGATTATTAGAATTAAATCCATTTAATTATCGTTCTTTAGAAGAAATGCAATCTCTTTTAAAAGCACAAGTTATTATGAGTAAACATTCTTTAGATAAACAATGTTTTGGTTTAAATAAATCTATTTATGATGCAATGGATTTTTAGGAGAGAATAAAATGGGGATAAAAGTTTGTAAATTTGGTGGTTCATCTGTTGCTAATAGTGAACAAATAAAAAAAGTTGCAGAAATTATTTTACAAGATAAAAAAAGAAAAATAATAGTTGTTTCTGCTCCGGGAAAAATAAATAAAAATGAAGAAAAAATTACAGATCTTTTAATTAAATGTGCTAATGATTATTTACAAAAAAATACAATTTCTTTTTGTGTTGATCAAATAAAAGAAAGATTTTTAAATATATGTTTAGGACTTAACATAGATACTAAATTAGCTTACGAAGCTGAAAATGATTTAATTAAAAGATTGAAAACATTTTTTGTTGATGAAAAAAAATATTTAGATTCTATTAAAGCATTAGGAGAAGAATATAGTGCCAAAATACTTGCTGATTATTTAAATAATTTAGGACATAAATGTAAATTTGTTGATCCTCGAGAAGTTGGTTTATTAGTTGATGAAAATTTTGGAAATGCAAATATTTTAGAATCTTCTTATATTGCTTTATCTTGTTTAAAAGGGATAGAAGAAATAGTTGTTTTCCCGGGTTTTTATGGATATACTCAAAAAGGAGAAATTGCTACTTTTTCTCGTGGTGGTTCTGATTTAACGGGCTCTATTTTAGCCAATGTTGTTGATGCAGAACTTTATGAAAATTTTACTGATGTAGATGGTCTTTTTGCAGTAGATCCTTATATTATTAAAAATCCTGTTCAAATTAAAGAAATTACTTATAGAGAATTAAGAGAACTTTCTTGTGCTGGATTTACAGTATTTCATGATGAGGCAATGTATCCTGTAATGAAAAAAAATATTCCCGTTGAAATTAAAAATACAAATAATTCTTTTTATGAAGGTACTTTTGTTGTTCCTGATAGAAAATTAGAATCTGGCAAAATAGTCGGAATTGCTTGTAGTAAAGGATTTTGTAGTATTAATGTAGAAAAATATTTAATGAATAAAGAAAAAGGATTTGGAAGAAAGCTTTTACAAATTTTAGAAGAAAAAAATCTTTCTTATGAACATACACCTTCTGGTGTTGATAATATTTCTGTTGTTTTAAAACAAAAGCAAATATCAAAAGAATTGTTTGAAGAAATTAAAAAAGAAATTTTTGAAAAACTTAATCCAGATACAGTTTCTTTAGAACATAATATTGCTTTAATTTCTGTAGTTGGGGAAGGAATGAAACATATTCCAGGTATGGCATTTCGGGCAACATATAATCTTGCAAAAGTTAAAGTTAATATTGAAATGATTTCTCAAGGAGCATCTGAAATAAGTATGATTTTTGGAATTAAAGAAAATGATGCAGAAATGGCTGTAAATGCTTTATATAAAGCATTTTTTGAATAATAAAACAAATTATGAATACAGGAAGTCAAAATACAGAATGAAGAATTTTCACCTAATGTCCTCTAACGGACATATCCGTTAACAGGGGATAAGAAATTTAAAAATTTTGACTTACTTGATTATGATTATATATTGAGCCGTGACAAAACCAACACAGTTAAAAGTTGAGATCATTTATATTGAACCGATGATTTAAATCATCGGTTTACCATACAATTTTACCATATAAAAAGTAAAACAATATGAGATTTTAAATTAGAAAATCTGTTATAGGAGAATTATATTGTTGCAAATTTACAATACATTTACACAAAAAAAAGAAATATTTAAACCAATTGTATTTGATGTTGTCAAAATGTATGTTTGTGGAATTACTCCTTATGATGATTGTCACATAGGACACGCAAGAGCAGGAATAGTTTTTGATATGATTAAAAAATATTTAATTTATAAAGGATATAAAGTAGAATATATTACTAATTTTACGGATGTAGATGATAAAATTATCAATAAAGCAAATTCTTTAAATAAAAGTGTTAAAGAAATAGCAGAAAAATATATTGAAGAATATTTTAAAGATATAGAAAATTTAGGAATAGAAAAAGCTTGTTTTTATCCTAAAGTGACCGAACATATGAAAGAAATAATTGATTTAATAAAAAATTTAATTGAAAAAGATTTTGCTTATAATATAGATGGAAATGTTTTTTTTGAAGTAAAAAAATTTAAAAATTATGGAATGCTTTCTAAAAGGACATTAGAAGAAATGCAATCAGGTGTAAGAATAGAAATAAATGAAAAAAAAAGAAGTCCTTTAGATTTTGCTCTTTGGAAATCTTCAAAGCCAAATGAAATATTTTGGGAAAGTCCTTGGGGAAAAGGTCGTCCTGGTTGGCATATCGAATGTTCAGCAATATCTTTAAAATATTTAGGAGAAACTTTTGATATTCATGGCGGTGGACAAGATTTAATTTTTCCTCATCATGAAAATGAAATAGCTCAATCAGAAGCAGCTACAGGTAAAAAATTTGTTTCATATTGGGTACATAATGGTTTTGTAAAAATTAGTGGTGAAAAAATGTCCAAATCTCTGGGAAATTTTTTCACAATAAAACAAGTATTAAATTTATATAAAAAAGAAGTAATAAGATTTTTTATTCTTTCAAGTCATTATAGAAGTCCATTAGATTTTAGTTTAGAAAAATTAGAAGAAGCAAAAAATGGTTTAGAAAGAATTAGTAATAGTATAAAAAGAATAGACAATTTATTAGTTTCTTTTAAACAAACAAAAGATGTTTTTGAAAATAAATTTAGTGAATTTAATAAAAAAATTGAAGAAATAATGGATGATGATTTTAATGCTGCAAAAGCAATAGGAATTATTTTTGAATTTATAAAAGAAATAAATCTTTATATTGATAAAAGAGAACAAAAAATAAATAATATTGAACAATGGAATTATTTAAATAGTGCTAAAAATATTTTAATAAATTGGACAAATTTTTTTGGAATTTATGAATTTAAACAAAAAATTGTTTCACAAGCAATTGTTACACAAGAAATTATTTCAGAAGAAATAGAAAAATTAATAAAACAAAGAGAAAATGCTCGTAAAGAAAAAAAATATGCACAAGCAGATGAAATTAGAAAACAACTTCAAGAAATGAACATTATTTTAGAGGATACTTCTCAAGGAACAATTTGGAGCAGAAAACAATGAAAGAAGATATTTTAATTGGAAGAAATCCAATTTATGAAGCTTTAAGAGCAAATAAAAGAAAATTTAATAAAATAATTTTATCTGATGGAGTAGAAGGTGATAGTATAAATAAAATTATTTTATTGACAAAAGAAAAAAACATTAATACAGAATACCAATCTAAAAATTTTTTAGATAATCAAACAAATTATGCTTCTCATCAAGGAATAATAGCATATGTAAGTGCTAAAGAATTTGTTTTATTAGAAGATGTTTTTGATATTATTGAAAAGAAAAATGAATTGCCTTTTTTAATTATGGTTGATCAAATAGAAGATCCACATAATTTAGGAGCAATTTTAAGAACAGTAGAAGCAGTAGGGGCGCATGCAGTAATTATGCCTCAAAAACATCAAGTATCTTTAACACAAGCAGTAACAAAAACTTCTGCTGGTGCTTTAGAATATGTAAATGTAGTACAAGTAGTTAATATAGCAGAAACAATCAAAATTCTTAAAAAAAATAATATTTGGGTAATTGGTGTTGAAAAAAGTGGTACTATTAATTATTGGAAACAAAATTTTAAAATACCATTGTGTTTAGTAATAGGAAGTGAAGCTAAAGGGTTAAGAAGATTAACGCAAGAAAATAGTGATATTTTAGTAAAAATTCCTTTATTAGGAAAAGTAGATTCGCTTAATGCTTCAGTTGCAGCATCAATTGTAATGTATGAAGTTTTAAAGCAAAGGCTGGCGTAGCTCAGTGGTAGAGCAGGTGATTTGTAATCACCTGGTCGGGGGTTCAACTCCTCTCGCCAGCTCCAAAAATCGTTATAAAATTATATATGGGGAGATACCCTAGCGGCCAAAGGGGGCAGACTGTAAATCTGCTGGCAAATGTCTTCGAAGGTTCAAATCCTTCTCTCCCCACCATTTAATTTAGAATTTTGTAAAATGTTTGTTATAATATTATTGCAATTGTTTTTGTAAAAATACCTTTCTATTATAAAAATTAAATAATAGTAAGGTATTTTTTTTTGAAATTTGAGTTTTATTATTTATTTAGTAAAATTAAATAATACAGTTGCATTTAAAATGATAACAAGGTGGATAGAAGGTAATGGAAATGTATTAAAGAATTCCACCCCCTGTCCTAACGGACACCCCCGCCAGCGGGGGACATAAAAAGCCGATGACAAAACCAATACAGTTAGTGTTTAAATGCAATTTCAATTAAGAGGTTTTAATGAAATTTTTAGAAAACATAGGTGAACTTTTAATAGATGCAAAGGAAATCACATCACAACAACTTCAAGATGCTATTAAAGAAATGAATAAAAGTGGTGGAAGCGTTGATTATAATTTAGTTAAACTTGGTTTTATTGGAGAAGATAGAATAAATCCTCTTTTAAGTAAATTTAGTGGTTTTCCTTCAATTGATTTAAATAGATATGATATAAATCTTTCTCTTTTAAAAGAAATTTCAGAAGAAACATGCAAAAAGTATAAAATTATTCCAATTGATAAAAGAAAGAATGTTTTAACTATAGCAATGACTAATCCTTTAGATTTAGAAGTAATTGAAAAAATAAAATTTATGACGGGTTATGAAATTCAACAAATTATATGTTCTGAATTTTCTATTTTAAAGTCTATAGAAAAATTTTATACAAAAGAAAAAGAATGGGAATTTACTTTATCTTTTACAGATGAAGTTTCAGTAGTAGAAAAAGAAGAAGTAAATCTTGAAGAATTAAAAAAAAGTGTTAAAGAATGCCCTGTAGTTAAAGTAATTAATCAAATAATTCATGGTGCTGTGTTAAAAGGAGCAACTGATGTTCATATGGAGCCTTATGATCAATCATTTCGTGTAAGATATAGAATTGACGGAATACTTCGAGAAGAATTCTTTTTGCCAATTTCTTCAAAGCGAGCTTTTATTTCTCGAATAAAAGTTATGGCTGATTTAGATATAGCAGAAATGAGATTACCCCAAGATGGTAGAATTAGATTAAAAATAAGTAATAAAATAATAGATATTAGAGTTTCATCAATTCCTGTTATTTATGGTGAAAAAATAGTTTTAAGAATTTCTGACAAAAGTAGAGTATCTTTAGATTTAAAATCATTAGGATTTTTTCAGGAGGATGTAGATTTAATTGAAGAAAAACTAAAAATACCTGTTGGTTTAATTTTAGCTGTTGGTCCTTCAGGATCTGGGAAAACAACTACTCTTTATTCTTTAATAGAAAAAATAAATTCACCTACTATAAATATTATTACTGCAGAAGATCCAGTTGAATTTCAAATAAAAGGAATTAATCAATTACAAATAAATGTTAAAGCTGGATTACTTTTTTCTAATTCATTAAAAAATTTTTTTAGGCAAAATCCAGATGTAATGATGATTGGAGAAATAAGAGATTCTGAAACAGCACAAATTGCTGTAAAAGGTGCTATTACAGGCCATCTTATTTTAAGTTGTCTACATGCTAATGATGCTATAAGTGCTATTGTTCGTTTAATAAATATGAAAATAGAACCATATCTTTTATCTTCTGCTTTAAGAATGATTATTGCTCAACGATTGCTTAGAAAAATATGTTTAAATTGTAAAGAAGAAAAAAAATATCCTAAAGATTTATTATATCAATTAGGTATTAAAGATGAAGCAGAAATAGAAAATTTAAAATTTTTTGTAGGCACTGGTTGTTCTTCTTGTGATAAAACTGGATATAAAGGAAGAATAGCAGTTTATGAAAAATTAATTATTACTAGAGAAATGAGAGAATTAATATCTTCTGGATTTTCTTTTCAAGAAATGAAAGAACTTACTAGGAAAAATAAAATGGTATCAATGTTTCAAAATGCTTTATATAGAGCAAAACAAGGAATAGTTAGTTTAGAAGAAGTAATGAGAATAACTATTCAAGAATAAGAAAACATTTGATAATTATTATTGACAAAAATATAGCATTTTATTTTTTATCGTTTTGTAAAATCACCATATCTTGATGATTATTTAATCCTTGATCAACATAATTTAATATTTTAAAATATTTACCAAATTCGTTGAAAATATATTTTTTAGTATGGTAAGATGTTTGATACCATTTTGGAAATATATTATTTACTACATTTGTAATTACAAAAATTGTTCCTTGTTTTTCAAGATTTTCTTTTTGTATTTTTGAAAGATTTTGAAAGCAATATTCTCCATGAATACTTAAAATAAGAATTCCTTGTGGTTTAATTATTCTTTGAAATTCTCTTAACCATAATAATTGATATTCTTTATTCAAATGAGTAAATATAGATATAGCATATATAAAATCAAACATATTAGAAGAATATTTTAAACAAGGTAAAGCATTATTAGAATTAAATTCTGCAAAAGGTAAATGTTGTGAACACCATTTTATTGCTTTTTTATCAATATCTGTGCCATAAAGAGTGGCTGAAGTATTTTTAAAATAATTTAATATTCTACCACATCCACAACCAAAATCTAAAATTTTTTCAAAAGAATCTATTTTTTTATTTATTTTTAAAAGTTCAGATTCTATATCTTGAGCACATTTTTTACCTACTTCTAAAAAATTTTTCAAATTCATACAACCATGAACTCGATATCGTAAATTAACACGAGTTAAATAAGATGTTTTTTTTAAATACCATTTTTCCCATAAGGAAATTATTATAAATTTTATTGTTATATATAATTGGTAAATTTTTATGATAAAATAATAATTTTTAAGATATTGTTTAATTTTTTTTATTTTC
>JBDRGX010000002.1:0-6729 GCA_043817485.1 bacterium | reverse complement strand
ACCAGCACCTCATCATATTATATATAAAGACATAACTCTATTCGTAGATATATTTTTAAAATGATCATCTATGAGACTGTGTCATAACTCTAAATCTAGACATCCATACCACAACATATTGTGGTTTTGTGGAAACCTACCCTTTATGTTGTAAAACAATTGCCGTGAAATTGAATTATGACACAGTCTGCATGAATTGCCCCCCTACGAATTTTCAAAATTCAATTCTCATTTTTTGATTATTTGTATTTATTTTCAATTTCCAATTTACCATTTATTTGAAACATTCATATTTTTGTCATTCGAATATTTCAAATTTATTATTCCTATCTCTTTAATCTATCGAAATATTCATTACTTCAATAATTCTTATTAATTCTTCTTCAGAAGAAAATTTTATTTCAATTTTCCCTTTATTTCCTTTTTTCTTTATTTCTGCTTTTGTTCCAAATAATTCTCTTAATTTATTTTCAATATTCATAATTTCTAAATCTTTAGAAACTATTATTTTTTTTTCTACAGAAATAGATAATTTTTTAATTATTTCTTCTGTTTCTCTTACAGAAAGTCCTTTTTCAATTATTTTTTGACAAAGTAATATTTGTTGATTATTATCTAAACTTAATAATGCTCTCGCATGTCCAAAAGAAATTTTACCTTTTGCTAAATATTTTTTAATTTCTTGAGGAAGTTTTAATAAACGAAGAATATTTGCAACAGATGCCCTATCTTTACCTACTTTTTCAGCCATTTTTTCTTGAGTTAACCCAAATTTTTCCATTAATGTTTTATATGCTTCTGCTTCATCAATTAAATTTAATTCTTCTCTTTGAATATTTTCTATTAAAGATATTTCTAAAGCTTCTTCTTGCTGGACATGTTTAACTAAAACTGGAATTTTTTTTATTCCTAAACTTTTGGTTGCTCTAAATCGTCTTTCTCCTGCAATTATTTCAAAAGTTCCTTGATCTTTAGGTTTTACAATAATAGGTTGAATTATTCCTTTTTCTTTAATAGAATTTGCTAATTCTTTTAATTTTTCTTGTGAAAACTCTGTTCGTGGTTGTAATGGATTTGGAAAAATTTTTTCTATTTCTATTTCCATTACTTCTGTTTTTTCTATTTGAAATTTATCAGGAATTAATGCTTTTAATCCCTTTCCTAAAACTTGTTTATTCATTTTTTAATACCTCTTTAGCAAAATTTAAATAAGTTTGTGCACCAGCAGAATTTTTGTCATAAAGTATTACTGGTTGTCCAAAACTTGGAGATTCACTTATACGAACATTTCGAGGAATAATTGTTTTAAATACTTTATCTCCAAAATATTCTCTAATTTCTTTTACAATTTGTATAGAAAGATTAGTTCTTGAATCATACATTGTTAAAAGAAGCCCTTCTATGACTAATAATGGATTAAAATTTTGTTGAATTAAATTAATTATTTTAAGCAATTGACTTATTCCTTCTAAAGCATAATATTCACATTGTACTGGAATAATAATTCCAGATGCTGCACTTAAAGCATTTATTGTAAGTAAATTTAAAGAAGGTGGACAATCCAAAATAATATAATTATACTCATTTTTTATCTCTTGTAAAGCATTTTTTAATATCATTTCTTTTTGTGGAAAATTAACTAATTCAACTTCAATTCCAATTAAATCCATATTAGAAGCTATTAAATAAAGATTTTTTAAAGCAGTAGATAAAATAATTTCTTTTATATTTTTTTGATTTAAAAAAAAATGATAAATAGTATTTGTTATTTTGTCATGGTCAAAACCTAACCCACTTGTTGTATTTCCTTGAGGATCTACATCTATTAAAAGGACTTTTTGTCCTTGTAAAGCAAGCCCTGCTGAAAGATTTATAGCAGTGGTAGTTTTTCCAACACCACCTTTTTGATTAGCAATAACTAAAATTTTACCCATTTTTTCCTTTTCTAAAACTTCGTTTTTTTAAAATTTTGTTTTTCAATACATCGTTTTTTAAAACTTCGTTCATACTTCCAGTTCGATAACCTTCTAAATCTAATGTTATATATTTATACCCAATTTTTTTTAATTTTTGAACAATTTTTTCATAAACACTGGAAATAATGAAATTTGGTATTTCTTCTGGAAAAACTTCTATTCTTGCAATATTATTATGATGTCTAATTCTTACTTGTTTAAAACCTAATTTGCATAAATAAGATTCTGCTTTCTCTATCATTGCGAGTTTTTCTTCTGTAATTTTTTCTCCATAAGGAATTCGTGAAGCAAGACAAGCAAAACTTGGTTTATTCCACGTTGAAAGATTCATTTTTTGAGATAATAAACGAATTTCTTTTTTTGTAAAACCAGTTTCTTTCAAAGGACTTTGTATTCCTAATTCACAGATTGCTTTTACACCAGGTCTAAAATCTTTAGTATCATCATAATTTGTTCCATCTATAACATAATTTATATTTTTTTCAAAAGCAATTTGTTTAAGTTTTGTAAATAGTTCTTTTTTGCAATAATAACATCTTTCTTGAGAATTAGTAAAAAAATTTTGATTTAATAGTTCTTTAGTAGTAATAGTTAAATACTCAACTTTTAAATTTTTAACTAATTTTATAGCTTCTTTATATTCTCTTTCAGGATATGTTTCTGATTTAGCAATTACAGCAAAAACATTTTCTTTAAGTACATCTTTTGCTATTTTAAGTAAAAAAGTTGAATCAACTCCACCTGAATAAGCAATTAAAACACTTTTCATGTTTTTTAAAATTTCTTGTAATTTATTTATTTTATTCATTTAAAAAAATTTTAAACCTATTGTTTTAAGTCTACAATTTTGTGTAATCACAAATTAATTAACTTTTTAATTTTTTTTACTTGTATGATCTTTTTCCATAAAAAAATTTGTCCAAGAAGAAGTATGAGATAAAGAAACATTTGGTGGAGGAATAATTTCTTTTTCTATAAGAGATAATTTATTTTCTGCAGAAAGCCGTTCATAAATTAAAGTCCAAACACATCTTTTTTCTTTATGAACTTCACAAAATCCGTGATAACTACCACCACAGGGTCCATTTCTTTGAAATTTAGCACATTGCGACATTGGACAAAAATATGCAGTATCTGGAAGAGCACAATCACCACATTCTTGACAATCAAAAAGAATTTGTTTGGAAATTTTTTCTAAACAATAGCTAATTTTATATAAAAATTTATTTTTTTCTAAAATAGGAGAAATTTTTTTGCCAATATATAAACCTATAGATTCAAACATTAAGTTATGAAATATTTTCATCATTTGAAAACAAATAGATTTTTTAAACTTTGTTTTTTTATTTAATTTTAATTTTTCTAATGAATTTTCCTTTTCATAAATAGCGGGAGATTTTCTCTGCAAGGGATTGTGACAATTCATTCCTGTTTCAAGAGACGGGGTATTTTTGGGACTTCCAGATGAAAAATCTTTTGAAAATAAATAAAATTCATTTTGTTGATTATATTGAAAATTTTCAAGATAATTTTGCCAAGAATTTTCTATTTCTTTAGATCTGGAAAGTATAAATTCTATATCAGATATTTTTAAGCCAAAACCTCCAATATGAACACCATTAAATCCTAATCCTTTAAATATTGCTACCATTTGTGAAGCTCTTTCTAATTTTGCATTTTTTCCTTTATCGCTTGATTTTGATTCTTCAGTTAATTTTTTCAAAAATTCATCTGTAATTATACATCCAGGAATAAAATTTTTATTCATCAATTTAGCAACAGATAAAGTCATTACATAGACATTTCCTAAAATAGGTAAATTTATATTTTTATATTTTAGGTATTTTATTATTTCCATAATTTTTATAAAATCATATCCTAATTGTGGAATAATAAAATCAGCTCCAGATTTTATTTTTTTTTCTAATTTAAAAAATTGTGTTAAAAGTTCTGCTTCTGTTTTTTTAAAAGGAGATACTGCACAACCAATTACAAAATTTGTTGGAGAAAGTATTTCAAAATCTTTTTTAAAACTTGGAATTTTTAATCCATTATTCATTTGTTTTAAATATTCAATTAATTGAACAGAATCCATATCAAAACTTGGTTTAGCCATTCCTTTATAACCGCTTGTAGGATAATCTCCAGTAACTACTAATAAATTATTAATGCCTTGACGAGCTAAAGCATAAGCACGTGATTCTATGAAATTTCTATTATTATTAGCACAAGAAAAATGAATTAGTGGCTCAATTCCAATATCTAAAAGTTCTTTTCCTAAAACATCAGGACTAATAGCTGGATTTCCACCTGGATTATCAGTAATACTAATAGCATCAATTGGTAATTTTTTTTCTTTTGCTTGTTTTGCAAATTCTATTACTTCATCAATGCTTTTTTCTTTTGATCCTCTTCCAGGAACAAATTCACAAGTTATTACAAATTTATTTTGTAATTTTTCTTTAAAAGAGTTCATTTTTACTCCTATTTTAATATTTTTTCAAGTTCTATTATCATTTCTTGAATTATTTTTGCACAAAAATTTTTTCTTTCAGAAATTGCAAAATTATCTTTCCATTGTTTAGTTAATCCTCGACAACAAGTATTTTTATACTTTTCAATAAATTTTTTATAAAATTCATTACATCGTTTATTTACTTCTTCCTTTTCCATATAACATAATCCAATGCTAATAATTGCAGCACTAATACCAAGTCGCATTCAAATGCTAACTGTGTTGGCTTCTTATGTCCCCCGCTGGCGGGGGTGTCCGTTAGGACAGGGGTGGAATTCTTTAATACATTTTTCTGTCTACGTGTTCGCACAAGTTATATTTGTCGCCTTCTCCTTGCCGCCTTGTTATCATTTTGAATGCAATTTAGTATATAAATATAATTTTTTTGCAATTTCTTCAATTTTCATATAAATTCCTTTTATAACAAAAATTTTCTGTATTTTATCTTGTATTTTAAATTCTCTTTGTATATTAGCAAGGACAAATTTTGCAGATATAATTCCTAATTTTTAATTATATTTATATAGATCTCTCCCTTCGGTCGAGATGACAATTTACAACATAGGCGTGAAATATTAATTATTTCCTTCATGCTCCCAATGTCCCCCGCTGGCGAAAGTTAGAAAATAAATTCTACAAAAAAGTATATTAAAATTCCCAATGTCCCCCGCTGGCGGGGGTTGTCCGTTAGGACAGGGGGTGGAATTCTTCAATTCAAAATTTCATTCTGAATTCTGACTCCTGTATTCTATTCTTTATGGTATTCTTCCTATACTTTATATTTTTTAATTATTTCTTGTAATTCATTTACTGTTTTTTCTAATTCATCTAAATTATTTATTTCTTTATTTTTCATTTTAATAATTATATCAGATATTTTATTGATTAAAAAAATTTGTTGACTTACTAATTCATTTTGATTTTGAATCATTTGATTTATTACTTCAACTAAATCTTTTAATTCATCAAATTTTCTTAATTTTATTTTTTTTGAAAGATCTCCATGTCCAATATCATTTATTGTTTTTTTTATTCTATAAACAGGCCCAAATATTTTATGAGAAATATAAATAGATATTAAAATAGTTAAAATAAATAAAAATATACCTCTTATTATTAACATAGAATTTGTCAAATCAAAGATGAAACTAAAAAATGCTCTATTTTCATTAGATTGACTTATTACTTTATTAGATATAATATCCCATATAGTATAATAGACTGTCCAGCCAACAATCATATTTATTAATAACAAAAACAAAATAATACTTACAAATCGTAATTGACTATTTTTATCTACAAATATTTGTTTTCTTTTATATTGTGTTTGTTTCATAAATATTCCTTTTCTTGTAAAAAAAATTGCTATTTATCGCGAATAAAATTACTTAATGAGGCCTTCCATGAAATCTACAATATATTTTTAAATCTTGATCAAATCTATAAATAGCAGTACTTTGATTGGTTATATTTTCAGGATTTGCTCCTGGACAAATATAAATTTTATCTAAATATCCTTTACTTATTAATTCTTGTTGATTTACTTCAGCACCAATTTCTACAAATTGTTCATCAAAACTAACATCTTCATTGTTATTATAATTTTTTCTTGCATTTTCAAGTTTTTCTATTACCTCATAACAAGCATCTACAGCCAACAATTTTTTCATTCTTTGGTATTGAGGAATTACAAAACACATAAGTATTCCTATAATTGCAACAACTATTCATAGCTCAATTAAAGTAACGCCTTTATTGTTTTTTAAATAAAACCAATTCAATATTTGCCTCTTTTAATATTTCTAATGATAAATTATCGGGATAATTTCCTTCAAATATTATTTTTTCAATTCCAACATTTATAATCATTTTAGCACAAACAATACAAGGCTGATGAGTACAATATAAAATAGAATTTTTTATATTAATTCCATAAAGTCCTGCTTGAATAATAGCATTTTGTTCTGCATGCAGACCTCTACAAAGTTCATGTTTTTCTCCTGAAAGAATATTTAATTTTTGTCGTAGACATCCTCTATCACAACAATGTTCTATTTTTGAAGGTGCACCATTATATCCCGTAGATAAAATTCTTTTGTCTTTAACTAAAACTGCTCCAATATTTCTTCTAATACAAGTTGATCTTTTAGATACTAAATAACATATTTCCATAAAATATTGATCCCATGATAATCTATTCACTTTTGCTCCATTTCAAATTTATCAATTTTATCAATT
>JBDRGX010000001.1:0-10817 GCA_043817485.1 bacterium | reverse complement strand
TTAAAACATTAGATATTACTAAATATATTAGTCCATCAAATATAATTCCAGTTCCAGGAATAGAAAATATTATGAAAAACGCTAAAGCTGAACCTTATTGTAATGGATTTGATCGAATTAAAATAGCAATGAGTGATATCTGCCAAGAAGTTCTTTTAGATAAAAATGCTAATTGTAAAAAAATATTAGAAAAGTATGAAAAATATTTTAACAAATATTTTTTAAAAGAGGAGAAAATAAAGTAATGATCAATTTTGAAAAACAAAAAGCTAATAAATTATTCAAAGGAAGATACATTATTGCTTTTTTTTTCCTTCTTCCTTTCACTCTTTCTTTTATTTTTTTCAATGTTTTTCCATTATTATTATCTATACCTACATCATTAAAACAATATGATTATCTTTCTGGAAAAGATATTTGGATTGGCTTCACTCATTTTAAACGAGCGTTATCAGATCCTATTTTTTTCAAAGCATGGTGGAATACTTTTTATTTTGCATGGGTTGGTCTTATTGCTGGATTTTTACCACCACTTATTTTAGCTATTTTAGTTAATGAATTACGAAAAGGTCAATCATTTTGGAGAGCATTTTTATATTTACCATCTTTGTGTTCTGGAGTTACTATAGCTGCTTTTTGGAAATGGGTTTATAATCCAGAATTTGGATTATTAAATTATTTATTAAATTTAGTTGGATTATCTCCACAATCATGGCTTATGGATCCTCATCAAGTAAAGTTGTGTATTATTTTTATGGGAATAGTTATGGGAACTGGAAGAGAAATGTTAATTTATCTTGCAGCTTTACAAGGAATTTCAGAACAATTATATGAAGCTGCAGAAATAGATGGTGCTAATATCTGGCATAAATTGCGATTTATTACTTTACCAGAAATGCTTCCTTTAATTAAAACTTTATTTATTTTGGCAACAATAAAAAATCTTCATGTGTTTAGTGAAATTTATGTTTTAACTGGTGGTGGTCCTTGTGGAGCTTCACAAACACTTACTTATTATATTTGGGAAACTGCTTTTATTCATATGGAAATGGGATATGCTACAGCAATGGGATTTTATGTATTTTTTGTTGCTTTATCTCTTACTATTTTAAATCTTAAAGTTTTTAAACAAAAAAATGTGCAGGAGGGATAATCAATGGCTTTAGATATTGAAAAACAAAAAGAAACAAGAGCTAAAACTCTTATTACTGATTTGGATGTTAAAAAACCATCTTTAAAAATTCTTTATTTTTCTATTTATTTATTTGTTTTCATTGTAGGATTTATTCAATTAGTTCCTTTAATATGGATGGTTTCTGGTTCTTTGCAATCTGTAACAGAAATTGGAAAAGTGCCACCAACATTAATTCCCAAAACATTAAAATGGTGTAATTATACCAAAATATTAGTAGATTTTAATTTTTTTCAATTTTTAATCAATACCATTATTTTTTGTGTAATTAATATATTTCTTCAATTATCTGTTGTTCCTTTGGCTGCATATGCTTTATCTAAATTACGACCACCTTTTGCCAATACTATTCTTTTAATTTTTCTTTCTACAATGATGATTCCAAACGAACTTAGAATGATTCCATCTTATTTAATTATGAAACAATTTCCTTTTGCAAATATTCCTTTTACAAATATTCAATTGCCTTATCTGAATTTTATTAATACTTATTGGGCATTAATTTTGCCTTGTGCATCTGTTTATAATTTATTGCTTTATAAAAGTTTTTTTGATCAGTTACCAGAAGATCTTTTAAATGCAGCTCGAATTGATGGTTGTTCTGAAACAAGAATATTTCTTACATTAGTTATGCCTTTATCTAAACCAGTATTGGCTGTAATAGGGATTTTTACTTTCATGGGAACATGGGGCAGTTATTTGCCAGCATTAATTTATTTAGAATCTGAAAGTAAGCAACCTATTGCATTAGCTATTGCTAATCAAGTAAGAAATATTAGTTCTTTGGGCTGGAATGAATTAATGGCTCTTTCTGTACTTATTTCTATTCCTATGTTTATATATTTTCTATTTACTCAAAAATATATTCTTAGAGGAATTACTTTTACTGGATTTAAGTGGTAAAATATAATTTAAAAAAATCAAAGTTTTATAAAAAACTAAATGTAAAATAATAATGGAGGTATAATGATAATAAAAAAAATAAGTTTTTTATTATTTATAATTAATATTGTACTATTTTTAGGATGCCAAAAAATAGTAAAAAATGAATCAGGAGAGATACAAAGTGCTAATAGTCAAACAGAATTATTAATTTGTTTTGAAAAAATTGAAAATTTGTGGAGAGAAAAACAATTTAATAAAGCAATTATATTTTGTCAAAAATATATTAAAGAAAATGTAAATGCTAAAGATGTAGATAAAGCTCAATATGCTTTAGGTTATTTATATTATGATTACAATAATATAAATAGAGATTATAATAAAGCTATTTTAGAGTTTAAAAAAGTTATAGAATTTTATCCTAAATCAGATTTAAAAGCTAATGCTCAATATTGGATAGCAATGTCTTATCATAATATAAATCAATTAAAAAAAGCTGTAGAAGAATATGAAAAATTAGAAAAAGAATATCCAAAAAGCCCATGGACTTATGGTGGTCAGTATGGGAATAATGATGTTTATATGGCTGGTTTATACTGGGCTGGAATTCTTAATCAACAAGAATATACAGATTATGAAAAAGCACTTTTATATTATTCTAAAGTATTTCAAAAAAGCCAATCAGGACGAGGCAAAGATAAAGCTTTATCAAATATTAGAACTTGTTTTAGAAGTATAGAACAAGAAGTAATGAAATATACTCCATTAATAACATATAAAGAAATTGATAAAATGTGGTTTGATTATTTAGAATTTGAAGAATCGCTTAAAATTTGTAAAGAGAATTTAACTAAAGATTCAGAAAATAAAGAAAATATAATTTATGCTACGGCTTTTCTAAAATTTGATTATAGAAATCCAGAAAGAGACTTGGAAATGTCTAAAAAAGATTTTGAAAATTTTATTGTTCAATTTCCACAAAGTAATTTATGTGATGATGCTTTATTTTGGGTATCAATGTATTATTATGAAAAAAATAACTATAAAAAGTGCATTGAAACTTGCCAAAAAATATTAAATAATTATCCTGAATGTCAATTCAAAGAAAGGATAAAATATAGAATAGCCAAAATTTATGAAGAGAATTATAAAAATTATCAAGAATCTTTAAAAATGTATAATGAATTATTAAAATCTACTAAAAGTTCGTCATTAAAAAAAGTTATAGAAAAAAGTATTGAACAAATTAAACAATATTTGTTATAAAAATGAATCTCCCTCGCCATAAATGGCAAGGTATTTTCTCTGCAAGGAAAATATATTATTATTGTGCCAAGAATACTCCGTCTAAGATCGGAGTATTCTTGGCACTCACAGATAAAGGAAATTTTTTATGGAAGAAATAATTGGTGTCATAGAAAAAGTATCTGGTCCTTTAGTTATAGCATCAGGAATGATAGGTGTTAAAATATATGATGTTGTAAAAGTAAGTAAAGAACGGCTTTTAGGTGAAATTATTGAATTACGAGAAGATAAAGCTTCTATTCAAGTTTATGAAAATACAAGTGGAATAGGACCAGGAGAACCAGTTTTTTCAACTGGAGAACCTCTTTGTGTTGAATTAGGACCAGGATTGATTGAAAATATTTATGATGGTATTCAAAGACCTTTAAATATTATAAGAGATCAATCTGGAGATACTATTAAACGAGGCATAGATATTCCTGGTTTAGATAGAGAAAAAAAATGGTATTTTACCCCAATAGTAAAAAAAGGTGATATTGTAAAAATTGGAGATGTTTTAGGAAAAGTTCAAGAAAATTCTATAGTTGTTCATAAAATTTTATCACCGATTGATGGAGAAGTAATAGAAATATTAGAAGGAGAATTTACTGTTTTAGAAAAAATATCTACAATTAAAACTAATCAAGGATTAAAAGAAGTTACAATGTTACAAAAATGGCCAGTAAGACAATCAAGGCCATATAAAGAAAAATTATCACCTCAAGAAATTCTTATTACTGGGCAAAGAGTAATAGATACTTTTTTCCCTATTAGTAAAGGTGGTACTGCTTGTATTCCAGGTCCTTTTGGAAGTGGAAAGACTATTACGCAGCATCAATTAGCAAAATGGTGTGATGCAGAAATAATTGTTTATATTGGTTGTGGAGAACGAGGAAATGAAATGACAGATGTTCTTTTAGAATTTCCAGAATTAGAAGATCCAAAAACTGGAGAAAAACTTTCTAAAAGAACTGTATTAATTGCTAATACTTCTAATATGCCAGTAGCAGCAAGAGAAGCATCTGTTTATACGGGAATAACTATTGCTGAATATTTTAGAGATATGGGTTATAGTGTCGCTGTTTTAGCAGATTCTACTTCTCGTTGGGCAGAAGCAATGAGAGAAATATCTGGAAGATTAGAAGAAATGCCGGGTGAAGAAGGTTATCCAGCTTATTTAAGTACTCGAATTGCAGAATTTTATGAAAGGGCTGGAAGAGTAATTTGTCTTGGATCTAATTATATTGAAGGAACTTTATCTGTTATTGGAGCAGTTTCTCCCCCAGGAGGAGATCTATCAGATCCAGTTGTTCAAACAACTTTAAGAGTAGTAAAAGTTTTTTGGAGTTTAGAAGATAAATTAGCATATGAAAGACATTTTCCAGCTATTAGTTGGCTTAAAAGTTATACTTTATACATAGATAATATAAAAGAATTTTTAATGAAAAATATTGCTTCAGATTGGTTAGAAATAAGACAAGAAGCCATGAAAATATTAACTATAGAAAATGAACTTCAGGAAATTGTAAAATTAGTAGGAATTGAAGCATTAGGAGAAGAAGATCAATTAATTTTAAATGTTGCTAAATCTATTAGAGAAGATTTTTTACATCAAAATGCTTTCCATGAAATAGATACTTACACTTCCATAAAAAAACAATATCTTCTTTTAAAACTAATTCTTTTTTATTATAAAGAATCTAAAAAATCTTTAAATAATAAAGTTTTTATTAAAAAAATTATTAATATGCCTGTTAAAGAAGATATTGCTAAAGCAAAATATATTAATGAAAATGAATTAGAAAAATTTAATAAGATAGAAGAACAAATTAAATCACAAACAAATCTTTTAATTTCTGAAGTTTAAAATTAATTTACAATTAAAAATATATACTAAAGATAGAATTCAGAATAAAATTTTGAATTCTATCTTTTTTAAACTAAAATTATTTACTTCACCAGAGGAAATAATTTTAGTTTCGCGTCTATGTTGTAAAAATGAACTATTGTCATCTCGACAGAATGGAGAGATCTAGAAATACAATTAAAAATTAACAATTATGAATTAAAAATGAAGGAAGAAAAAAATTATAAATACAGAATTCCAAAGAATAGAAAAGATGAAAATATAGAAAATATAAAACTGAATTCTATTATTTTACGCTTTGTAATTTACATTTATTTTGGGATAAAAATGATTTTGAATTGAGAATTATTTTACTTTTGAATTTGACTTGGTATATTAAAATATTTTTGAACTATGTCTATATCTTTATCGCCTCTACCAGATAAATTAACAATAATTATTTTGTCTTGAGAAAGAGTAGGTGCTAATTTTAAAGCATAAGCAATGGCATGACTACTTTCTAATGCGGGAATAATACCTTCTTGTTTTGTTAAAATTTGAAAAGCATTAAGAGCTTCTGTATCTTGTATAGAAACATATTCTGCTCTTTTTGAATCTTTATAAAAGCTATGTTCTGGACCTACACCTGGATAATCTAATCCAGCAGAAATAGAATGTGTAGGTAATATTTGACCATCTTTAGTTTGAAGAATATAACTTTTGCTTCCATGTAAAATTCCAATACTTCCTTTATTTAAAGTTGCAGAATGGTAATCTGTTTTTATTCCTTTACCTCCAGCTTCTACTCCAATAAATTTCACTTCTTTTTGATCATAAAAAGGATGAAAAAATCCTAAAGAATTACTTCCTCCACCTACACAAGCAATCAAATAATTTGGCAATTTTCCTTCTTTTTTTAAAATTTGCTTTTTTGCTTCTTTTCCAATTACTGATTGAAAATCCCTGACTATCATAGGATACGGATGTGGTCCTACTGTTGAACCAATAATATAATGCGTTGTTTTTATATTTGTAACCCAATCTCTAATTGCTTCATTAATTGCATCTTTTAAAGTTTTAGTTCCTGTTTTTACAGAAATAACTTCTGCGCCCAATAATTGCATTTTAAAAACATTTAAAGATTGTCTTTGTATATCTTCTTCACCCATATAAATAATACATTTTAAATTTAACATTGCACATACAGTAGCTGTGGCTACTCCATGTTGTCCAGCCCCAGTTTCAGCAATTATTCTTTTTTTCCCCATATGTAAAGCCAATAAAGCTTGCCCTATAGTATTATTTATTTTATGGGCACCAGTATGACAAAGATCTTCTCTTTTTAAATATATTTTTGCTCCTTTTAAATTTTGAGTTAATCTTTTTGCAAAATATAAAGGAGTTGGACGACCAGCATAATCTTTAAAATAACAATCAATATTTTTTTTAAATTCTGGATCTTTTTTTAATTTTAAATATGTTTTTTCTAATTCATCAAGTGAAAACATTAATGTTTCTGGAACAAATTTTCCACCAAAAAATCCAAAATATCCATGTTTATTTGGAAGCTTCATTTTATCACCCATATTATTTGATAATTATTTTTATACCAAGTCGCATTCAAATGCTCACTGTTTAAATAGAATACAGTAGTCAGAATGAAAAAACCTACATCTATTCTATATTCTGAATTTTGTATTCTATGTCACCTTGTAATTATTTTAAATGCAATTTTAGTATTAAAAAATATAAAAAAACTACTTTTAAAAATATTTATAATAAAATATAAAGAAGTCAATTATTTTCAATATTATTAAATAATTATCAATTTTTTTATTTTTTAAATTGACTTATATTAAAAAAAAATATTATTTTACCATATATATTTTAAAAAAAATTTCAAAAAAGAGGTTAAATATTGTTTGTAAGTATTATTATTCCTAATTATAATGGATCTAATTTATTAGAAAAATATTTACCTTCTGTTAAAGAAGCCATTAAACAAAGAAAAAATCAAGACGAAATAATTGTTGTAGATGATGGAAGTTCTGATAATAGTATAGAATTTTTAAAAAAAAAATTACCCAGAAATTAAAATAATAAAACTTGAAAAAAATCAAGGATTTATTAAAGCTTGTAATACGGGAATAAAACAAAGTAAATTTCCATATGTAATTTGTTTAAATAATGATATAAAAGTAGATAAAAATTTTATTGATCCTTTGTTAAAGCATTTTAAAGATGATAATGTTTTTGCTGTAGTTTCAAAAATTTTAAAAGGTGATGATTGTAAAAATGAATCTATAACTTCTGTAGTTTATCATAGAGGAGAACTTTGTCTTCGATGGCTTGAATTTTTACAAGAAAAAAAAAATTCTAAATTAGTTTTTTATGCTTGTGGAGGATCTACTTGTTATCATAAAGAAAAATTTTTGAAATTAAATGGATTTGATGAAATTTATAGTCCTTATTATGTAGAAGATCTTGATATTTCTTATAGAGCTTGGAAAACTGGGTGGAAAATTTTTTATGAACCAGAAAGTATTGTTTATCACCAATATATGGGGACTACAAATAAAGTAACTTCTGCTTATAAAAATAAAATAATAAAAAGAAAAAATTTATTTCTTTTTCATTGGAAAAATTTAGATAAAAAATTTCTTATAAAGCATTTTATTTGGTTAATTTTTTTATTAATGAAAGATTTTATTAAAGGCGATAAAATTTATATTAAAGGATTTTTCAAAGCTTTAATTTTAATTTTCAAAGCAATTAAAAAAAGACAAAAATATCCTAAAAAGGATAATGAAATAATTAACCTTTTTCACAAAAAGGAGTTTTAATGAATATTATTGTTTGTATTAAACAAGTTCCACAAACTACACAAGTTAAAATTGATCCAAAAACTAATACTTTAATTAGAGAAGGCGTAGAAAGTATTATCAATCCTTTTGATATGTATGCTTTAGAGGAAGCAATAAGAATTAGAGAAAAATTTGGAGGAAAAATTACAGTAATTAGTATGGGACCGCCTCAAGCAGAAAGTGCTTTAAGAGAAGCAATTTCTCTTGGAATTGATGAAGCAATTCTTATAAGTGATCGTGCATTTGCTGGTTCTGATACTTTAGCAACTTCTTATATTTTATCTTGTGGAATTAAAAAAATTAAGGAATTTGATTTAATAATTTGTGGAAAACAAGCAATAGATGGAGATACAGCACAAGTAGGTCCTGGAATTGCCCAAATATTAAATATTCCTTTTGTTGCTTATGTTAAAAAAATTGAAAAAATTGAAAATGGTAAAATAAAATTAGAAAGAATGATGGAAGAAGGATATGAAGTAATTGAAATAAATTTACCCGGATTAATTACAGTAGTTAAAGAAATAAATGAACCAAGATTACCATCTTTAAAAGGAAAAATAAAATCAAAACAATGTTTTATTCATAATTGGAAAAAACAAGATTTAGAAATAGATGAAAAAAAAATAGGACTTTCTGGATCTCCAACTCGTGTAGTAAAAATTTTTACTCCAGCTATAAAATCTGAAGGTATTATTATTAAAGGCGAATTAGAAGAATCTGTAGAAAAATTAAGCCAAGTAATTAAAGAAATGAAGTTATAAAATTATGAACATAGATTTTACGAAAAAAAATTTTTTCCACAAAGAAGCTAATTTTATTCTAACAAAACTTTATAGTGCTTCACAAAAAGGTTTTATAGAAAAAAGATATGAAAATAATTCTTGTTTATTAGCTTCTTTTAGAGGAATAGAAGAAAAAGGAATTACTCCTAAATGGAATGTTAAAATATATATGTATAATCAGAAAAAACAAGGTTATAGTATAGTATGTGTTGATACACATATCTTGGAAAATTTAGTAAAAGAAGATTACGAAAGTTTTATTCCACCTTCTCTTAAAGTACTTCAAATTGATGATGCAGGCTGGGGATTTCCTTTATGTGGAGTAATGGTTGGTGTTTCAGATGGGGAACAAATTAAAACAAAAGTAGTAACAGTAGAATATTTTCAAGAACATTTTCAAACAAAACTTTATTTAGAAAAATATGCAAGTTTAGCAATAGAAATTCTTGATGAATTTCATGCTTCTTTTGAACAATATAGAATTGAAATATGTACTGGACATGTAAATAAGTTATTAAAAGAACAACTTCGAGAAAAAGGATATGATGTAAGAGTTACAGAAATAAAAGGGCTTTTACAAGATACTCTTGAAGAATTATTTAGAAAATATGTAATAGAAGATATTGGAAGTGATATTTATTATGATCCTAAAAATATGGAAAAAAACGAAATTTCCAAAATATATAAAAAAGCATTAGAATTTGGGAAAAAATATTATCCTCATAAAATTAAATCTGGGTGGAGCAGTATTTCAATAAATATTAATTAATAATTGATGTTTGAATAACATCATAATAGACGATAACATTTTTAATCACAAAAATGGTAATATGTTTTATAAAACAAAGGTAGAATAATGATTGAAACAAATACATTATTCACTATAAAAGAAGCAAGTGTTTGGGCTACAGAATATTTAAGAAAAACCGTTACAACCTCTAATATATCTTACCTTATTCAATATGGACGAATAAAGAAAATTGGCGATAATGGAACAACACAAGTTTCTAAACAAGAATTAATCAACTACTATAAATTCTACAATGGACATAGAGAACTCTCATGGAAAAATCAACTTGGCAAGGACTTAAACTGGTCTTTGCCATTCGACCAATACAAAGAAGCGGAAACCACCAAACATGTCCATCGGCTTCACCCATACAAAGGAAAATTCATCCCACAACTTGTAGAATACTTTTTGGATAGCCATACCGATAATTTCAAGAAACAGGTTTATTTCAAACAAGGCGATATAGTTCTTGACCCATTCTCAGGGAGCGGAACAACAATGGTTCAATCTTGTGAACTTGATATGCACGCTATCGGGATTGATGTCTCTGCCTTTAATGCCCTAATTGGAAATTGTAAGGTTATAAAATATGATCTTGTTGATGTTCAAACCGAAATTAATCGGATAACAAGGGCACTCAAGGAATTTCTTGTGGATTCTCATACCCTTGAATTCGAAAAAAAACTTTTGCAAGCACTTTATGACTTCAACAACAAATATTTTCCTGTTCCCGATTACAAATACAACCTTCAACGAGGAGGAATAAACGAAGATAAATACGGAGCAGAAAAAGAGAAAGAATTTTTACCTATTTTCAATAAGCTCGTTAAAGAATACAATATAAAGCTAATACAGGATAAAACAGATACCTTTCTTGACAAGTGGTATTCGCAAAATATTAGGGACGAAATTCAATTTGTGTTTGCTGAAATCAAAAAGATTAAAAATCTTGCTACAAAAAAAATCATTAGCATTATTTTGAGTAGAACCATTCGTTCTTGCAGGGCAACCACACACGCAGACCTGGCAACGCTTATTGAACCAATTACAACAACCTATTACTGTTCAAAGCACGGTAAGGTTTGTAAGCCGCTTTTTTCAATCCTTAAATGGTGGGGAACATACACAAAAGACACCCTTGCGAGGCTTTATCAATTTGATAGATTGCGAACTCAAA